>CALGZD010000142.1 GCA_937934635.1 uncultured Deinococcales bacterium | reverse complement strand
TGTAGACAAACACAGCCTAGTAGCAAAAAAAGGACAGGGGAGAGGTGGCATAGGCTTTTTCTCTCACTCAGATACCGTGCCAGGGCAAGAGCGTGATTGGGCAGCCTTCACGCCAACAATCAAAGATGGCAGATTACTAGGGCGAGGCAGTTGCGATATGAAAGGACCACTTGCAGCAACAATCTGTGCAGCACTTGCAGTTGATGAAACTGAACTGGGCAAGCCTGTGTATATTGTGCTTGCTGCCGATGAAGAAGTCGGCTTTGGTGGCTGTAAACAAATCCATAAAGCATCAAAACTCTTAGGAGATGATTGGCCAGAGGTGGGGGTGGTTGCTGAACCGACAATGCTCAAAACATTTTATGCACACAAAGGTGCACATATGTTTACTGTTACGGCACATGGTGAAGCTGCACATACAAGTACTGGCAAGGGTACGTCTGCCAATCTTTTGATTGCACCATTCCTTGCTGAGATAGCAGAGCTTGCTAAGGTGTATAAAGAAGATACAAGTTATCAGAATGATGAATTTATACCACCAACGAATGGTTTAAATTTGACCTTTACTGATTATGATAATGCTGCAAATGTGACCTCGGCGAAAGTGACTTGTAAAGTGAATTTTAGACGGATGCCAAATGCTAGAGCAGATGAGATAATTGATGATATTCGGGCAAAAGCAGCAAACTACAACTTCGAAGTCATTGATGGTGGAATGGACGCCTTCTACGTCGATAAAGAATCAGAAATCGTAAAGCTGAGCCTAAAAGCAGCAGGTGATGATGTGCCAATTACTGTGCCTTATGGAACAGAGGCTTTGGTGTATCAAGACAAAACACAACTTGTTATTCTTGGACCTGGTGATATTGCTCAGGCACATACTGTTGGTGAGTTTGTAGAGATTGAGCAGCTTGAGCGGGCTGTTGATATTTATCAGAAAATGATTATTCAGTATTGTATGTTTTAGCGGAGTGATTTAGCTCTTTTATGAGCTATGCTCATGCTACAAAGTAGCTTGCTGCTGTAGGTATTTCTAGGCTGAAGGTATTATTCCTCACTTGTCCTAACTGTAATATCTTAGAGATGTCAGTAATATATACTTAATAGATAATGGCAGCTAGGCAAGTTAATCTTTTAAAATGGCGTAATCCAATAGTAAATGGAGTTTTCGGTCTTTTTGTGACCATTTGTGTTCTGGACTTGGTAGTTGAACATTTTAAAGGTGGATACTACAAAAACCCCATACATTTTATAGCTAGTCTTGCATCTGGTTTGATGCTTACATTTCTTTATACCTGGTACACAGTTTTAAATTATCTACTAAGATTCATTTCTAAATTTAAAAGAAATGAAGATATTAGATTTATCTTCCTAGAAATACCACTTATATTTAGTCTATTATTTTTATCTTGTATAAGATTCGTAAAATACGGTGTTGCGGGTGATTCACTTGCTCCCCCTTGATAAGGGGGACTTTCACAAGATTCCCCACTTATTAAGGGGGGCTAGGGGGGATTGCTTTAAGAAATTATTGGCTGTCAGAGAGTGGACTCAAAAAACGTTAGAATGAGTAAACATTGACTTTCGTGTGAAATATCAATCATAATCAAGTATTAGAAACACTGACATCTCACTAAAATCTTTGGAGTTGATTGTAATGATTAGTGGCGTCGTAATTCCCACCATAACCCCTATGAATGACGAGGGTGTTCATCTTGCAGGATTAGAAACACTCGTTGAATTTCTCATTTCTAAAAAAGTAAGTGCTCTCTTTGTTAATGGAACTACAGGTGAAGGAGCTCTTTTAAGTTTACAAGAACGTTTTGACTGCACTGAAACAGCCGTTCGGATTAGTAATAATCGAATACCGATAATCGTTCAAGTTGGAGCTGCAACTACAAAAGATACGATTGATTTAGCATTACATGCTGCTAAAACTGGTGCAGATGCTGTCGCTTGTATAACACCAGACTTTTTTGCATATTCTGACCAAGAATTATTAGGGTTTTATCAAACAGTCAGTCGAGCTATCGCCCCACTCCCACTCTATCTTTATAATATCCCAGCACGAACAGGCAACAACATTTCTGTACAAGTTGCTACAATATTAGCCAGTGAGCCAAACATTGTTGGTATCAAAGATTCTACTGGGAACATGGCACAAATTTTAGACTATGTAGCTATTCCAGATTTTGATGTATTGCCTGGGGCTGATGTATTAGCAACCCAGATACTTGTTGCTGGTGGCAAAGGAATCGTCTCTGGTCCAGCAGGCATATTCCCTGAACCATTTGTAGCCCTATGGGACGCTTGGCAAAATAAAGACTATGAGACGATGCTTTATTGGCAAGGCATCATAATGCAACTGTCAAGACTAATCTCACATGGTGGACGTTTGGATATTTTGAAAGCTCTAATGGCAAAGCGTATAGATGGCATAGGTGAGGTAAGAGCACCGCTTTTGGCAGTGGCAGAAGGTGAGCTCGAGCCCATCCAAAGCAACCTCCATCAGCTACTTTCATCAACTACTCTAGATAAAGATGCTTACAACTGGCTCAAACTCTAGAGTTTAAGGTACTACCAAAGGCGCATAGCCAAATTGTTTAGGTAGCCAAAGCACAATATCAGGAAACAAAATCATGACAATAAGTGCAGCAACCAACACAGCAAAAAAACGCCAAATTTCAGAGATGATTTCCCCAAGCGGTATATCCGTCACAGCATTAATAACAAATAGAAGTATGCCATAGGGTGGCGTAATCAAACCAATCATACAATTCACAACTGCAATAACACCAAAATGCACTAAATCAATGCCAAGCAATGTACACGTAGGAATAAACAGTGGAATGATTACCAAAATAATTGTTGTTGCATCTAAAACACAGCCAAGCACCAATAACAAAATATTGACTGCAAAAATAAAAACCAATGGCGATACATCAATCCCTGCTAAAGACTCTGCCATACGCCCAGGAATATTCTCAGAAGCAACTACATAATTCAAAATAAGCGCACCCCCAATAACCAGACCAATGGCAGCAGACGAGCGTGCACTTTCCACAAGTATACTAGAAAACTTTTTCAATGATAGCGCTCGGTAAAATATTGCAGCAAGGACCAATGCATAAAGCGCTGCAACAGCAGCAGCCTCAGTTGGTGTCGTCACACCACCATAAATGCCATAAAGAAGAATGACAGGCATCATCAAAGCTGGAATAGCATTAAAACTAAGCTTTGGCAATTCTTTAAAGGGTACAGGTTCTTCTAATGCAAAGTTTCGACGAGACGAAATCCAATAGTTCATTGCCATAAGCACAACACCCATAAAAAGACCTGGAATAATTCCACCAAGGAAGAGATAGCCAATCGAGGTATTGGATACGAGTGCATATAACACCATAGGAATAGAGGGTGGAATAATCGGACCAATCGTTGCTGAAGCTGCTGTAATAGCTGCAGCGTAACCACGCGGATACTGCCCCGATCTGGTCATCATGTTAATAATAATTTTGCCAATACCCGCAGCGTCAGCAACCGCAGAACCTGACATGCCAGAAAAAATAAGTGAAGCGACCACATTCACATGTCCAAGACCACCACGAAAGCGACCCACCCACGCAACACAAAATTTTAGGAGCCTGTCGGTGATTGTTCCTGCATTCATAATATTAGCAGCAACAATAAATAGAGGTACAGCTAGAAGAATAAAACTCTGGTATAGACCATCCATCAGTACCTTGCCAGCAATACCAATGCTCTGACCACCTGTAGCCATGTAAACAATCGCACCTACAATAATCGCATAGGCAATGGGCATACCAATTCCTGCGACAAAGAAGATAGCTCCGATGCATAAGAAAAACTCAAGCGTCATGACTGTACCTCCGTTACTTGATCGGATGTATCATCCTTGACCCCAAAACGGATGGCATAAAACACTCTCCATGCATATTTTGAAATAATGACAACAAGAAAAATAATATAAATCGAATAAATATGTCGCATACGAATCCAGTCACCAAAAAGGTTTGCTAGTGTTGCAGTTCTTTTCAATCGTAAAATGTGAAAACGATCCATAGTCGGTGAAATAGATGCGAAGAGTGCAATGCAAATAATGAGTCCACCAATAATAATAAAAGCACGACGTACACGTGGACGCACCGCTAAATACAGAATATCAAACGTTACATGATCTTTATCTCTAACGACAAACGCATTACCAAAAAATATTAACCAGACCCACAATGCGAGACAGAATTCTAGAGTCCAACCAAAATTACTCGGATTCAAAACTGGAAGTGATTCAGCAATAGCAGGTACACGAGCTGAGTAACGAATAACAACTTGCAAAATAAAGGTCACAAAAATTGTGAGCATCATCAAACCCGCAATAGCTTCAGCAAGTCGATAAAATGCTTTAGGCAGTTCTTTGAAAAATGCGATCATGTGTTTTATGTATCCTCTTTACTTACAACTATAGCTCATTCTACTATTGCTCATTGAAATTTTAGCGCATCGTGACTTTAACGCATTGAAATTTTGGCGCATCGTGACTTTAGCGCATTGAAATTTTGGCGCATTGTGACTTTAGCGCATTGTGACTTTAGCGCATTGAAATTTTGGCGCATTGAAGTTTTGGCGCATTTAGGTTCTAGCAAAAATTTAATTGGCATCTCACTGCTACAAATACTTCCAGTTGTCGAGCTTGTTTTTCAGTGATTGGTCAAATAATAGCATCGTATCGATTTACAGATTTAGATTGAGTCGACTATTACTATTAACGATATTCAGGTATCTGATGAACTGTTTTGCAACTTCTGTAAATACTACAGAACTAAAAGATTCCTCCTCTTAAGATTATGAGGAGGAATCTTTATTGGAAGTAAACACTTATGTGAAAACAATACTATTCACAAGGAAAAGCTTAGTTACCAAGTGCGTTGACTTTCTCAAGCACACCTTCTGGCCATGAAGCAGCAAACTCTGATCCTACATACTGAGCTTGTACATGCTCACGGAAAGCAGCTAAGTCAGGCTCATAGATTTCCATACCTTGCTCTTCTAGGAAAGCAACAAGATCTGCTTCTTTTTGAAGTTGAGCTTGACGACCAGATTCAGCAGCAGCATCTGCCGCGGCTTGAACAGTTGCTTGTTGCTCTTCAGTTAAACCATTCCACAGCTCTGCTGAGAAAGCAATATAGTTTAGGTCAACCAAGTGAGATGTTAAAGCAATTTGCTTAGTCACTTCGTAGAACTTAGAATCAACAACTGTTGGTAATGGATTATCTTGACCATCAACAGAACCAGTTTGAAGCGCAGTATAGACCTCAGTGAATGCCATAGGTGTTGGGTTAGCACCAAGTGCGCTACCCAAGAACTGCCACGCATCTGTACCTGGCATACGTAAGTTAACACCTGCTAAGTCTTCTGGAGTCTGAACATCTCTCTCAGAACGAGGGAAACGCAAGTTTACATGACGACGACCAAGATACATAACAGAAAGTAATTTTACACCAAGCTCATTCTCAGCCATCTCTTTGAAATCATCCATTAGAGGGTCATTGAAAACAGCCACTTGGTGAGCAGCGTCTTGATGTACATAACCTGTTGCAAAAATTGAAAACTCTGGGAAGAATGTTGCCAATTCCTGAGCTGATGTAATTGACATTTCGATATCGCCAGCAGCGATTGCTTCAAGTTCACTACCTTGAGCAATTAGCGATGCATTGTAGTGTGGTTCATAAGATGCGAAATCTGCAATCGCAGGTCCAAACACGTCTGCCATAGCTACTGAACGCTGATCTGTCTCTGTTCCAGATGTTGCTAAACGAATCTGAATTTGTGCAAGAGCTGTTGATGAGATGGCTAGTAAAAGCGCAAGACCAACTGCTAGGAAGCTTCGTCTTTTCATAAAGTTTCTCCTATCAAAATAATTAATGATTCAAGATAGATCGCTTTATATGGGAAAATTACTTAAATAACTTAGAATCCACACTACCTTAAGAAGTTAGACCTTCAGCTATACAAAATATAAAGCTAATGCCTATACCAGTACTAATTAACAGTTTATTTATCGGTACTGGAAATCTTTAGCTATTATTCGACCTTATCAAGTTCTGCAACTATAACTAATATTTTATGTAGCTGTCAACTGTAATCCAACTGAGATGCCAGTTAACATAAAAAGCGTGGCGGTTCTTCTAAGCCCACAATGAAGTCCATAATGAAGCCCACAATGAGCACCCAAACTGAATTAGATCTTTGGCAAACTATTTGATTATCGTTTCGATTATTTTGAACTTAATATCTGTTTCCCTTATAGGAAAATACTTGATATATTACTATCCCTGTCCAATCAAAAGCGTCTTTATGCTTACCAAATGCTTTTCGATAAGCTGTGTAGCCTTCGCCTTATCTCCTTTGATAATTGCATTAGCAACAGCCTTATGATCTTGATGTGCTTCAATTGGGCGCTTAGGGTATTTTTTGTTAGTCCTAACTGCAATTCTGTACATCATATCTTCTTGGCGACCCAAGGATTGAGCAATTGGTTTATTATCAAGAAAGGAAAAGAGTAATCTATGAAACTCTCTATCTTTTTGATAAATCGCTTCACTCTTGCGCTGCTCATCTTTATCTTCCTTTTTTATCACAGCTTGATGCTCAGCAAGATTATCTTTAATGATTTTAATTTGTTGTTCCGAAAGTTCTCCCGTAATACGGTTAACAACAAAACTTTCTAAAGCTATGCGGTAATCAATATAGTCAAGGATTTCCTCAAAGCTTAAGGCAACCACCATAATGCCTTGTTGAGGAGAAACTTTAACAAAGCCTTCGTTATCCAAACGCTCAATGGCTAGACGCACTGGAGTTTTGCTCATTCCCAGTTGCTCAGCCAAACCACGTTCAGAAAGAAAACTATTGACAGGTATATCTTCGTTAAGAATAAGTTTTTTAATTTTTTGATAGGCTTGTTCTTTTAAAGGCAAATCGGAAATGTCGGGGGTTAAAATACTCACAGTAGTCCTAAGGTATCAATTCAATACATGGAATGCAACTGAAATTTGAGAGGTTCAGCAATGACAAATACTATTGTTTATTGCATTTAGCCATGAAGTCAACCTTTTAATGCTGGGCTAATTTCGACCATACCACCTTGCTTGGCTGCTTCAACGATTGCTTCGGTAACTTTTAGATTTTGGAGTCCATCCATGACGCTCACAAGGGGCTCAGCCTCACCAACGATAACTTTACAGAAGTGCTCGAGCTGCCCAATCAGCGGATCTTGCCTTTCTAAATTTACTGTCCCCTCGTCAAAAGATTTCCACCAAGACCTATCTGCCTTATTCGTATAAGTCTTCAGTTGCATCGTCGGAATATCTAAAGACCCAAACGTTCCAGCAACATGATAGCAATTCTCTTTTGGGTAAGCTGCATAGCTTGGGTTTTCCAGAGAAGTCTGCTCCCAACTTTTAGCCGAGGCAGTCGTATCTGACAAAACAAAAGTGCCAAGTGCACCATTTTCAAAACGAAAATTCACAGCAACTGTATCTTCTACGTCAAATTTTCTAGTTTGATTTGAAGAAAAAGCTTGTACAGCAACAATTTCTCCACAGAGCATTCTAAAGTTATGAATCTCGTGAATCATATTGATAAGAATAGGTCCACCACCCACTTGAGTACGCCACGGGGCAGCTTCAAAATAATCATCAGGTTTATAAAACATGGCACTTCCTGAAATGGCAACGACATCGCCTAATGTACCTTCTTGAATCAGCTGCTGTGCTTGCAGCATGATTGGGCTGTGAGCACGGTGGTGACCAACTAAAAGTTTCACATCCGATTCTTTTTGCACCTCTTTTTCCGCAGTTAAAAGTTTCAATCCTTCTGCGATAGTATGTGAAACAGGTTTTTCAATTAAGGTGCATATCCCTGCTTCTAGACAGGCGATAGCTTGTTCAACATGCAAGTGATTTGGCGTTGCCAATATGACTCCATCTATATTTTTTTGAGCTATTAATTCTTCTAGAGTTCTAAAATAGTCAACACCTCTATTACAAGCAAGTTCTTTTGCAGAGGGTGTTGGGTCAACGATAGCAGCCAAACCACAGCCAGAACTGTTATTTATATAATCAATATGTTGACGCCCAATAAGTCCTGCGCCAATAACTGCAATATTTGGGACTGCACTATTTGGGATAGATTTTGAAGTTATTGTCATATGCCACCCATTTCAGATTAAAATTCGGTTTCTAAGATACATTGATAAATTGATTGATACTTTGATTGATACTTTGTGATAACTCTTGTATGTCATAACGGACTTTGCAACTTTAAAGTTTGCAAATTTGAACAAGTGTACCATAACTGACATCTCAGTTGAATTTTAGTTTGACTTTTGCTATAGTCTTGGTGCGTTCGATTAAATTATCCACCGATTATCTGTTGTTATTGTCAGCAACTTACACTCTCTTTCACGCACCTCTTTTTCACGGACCCCTTCACGGAACTCTTTTTCACGCACCCTGCAGTTTTTTCACGAGTATTGAAAACCGTGCTGAATCAAGTAAAGATTTGAACTAGAAGACTGAGTTTATGAATCTATGAATCAAGCTAACGTTTCTATCCACCAAAAACAAATGCAACAGTTAAGACACTGTATTGCTACTGTTTCGCTTAGCGGAACACTAAAAGAAAAACTACAAGCTATTGCAGCAGCAGGTTTTGATGCAGTTGAGATTTTTGAAAATGACCTAATTAGCTTTGATGGCAATGCCAAAGCTGTTAGAGAAATGGCAAGTGATTTAGGTTTGGAAATCTTACTCTTTCAACCTTTCAGAGACTTCGAAGGGATGCCTGAGCCACAACGCAGCCGAGCTTTTGACCGTGCGGAACGCAAATTTGATTTGATGCAAGAACTAGATACAGACCTCCTACTCATCTGTAGTAGCTTGTCACCAGATGCCTTGCCGGGTCTAGAGCGAGCTGCCGAAGATTTGCATGAACTTGGCGAAAGAGCAAAAGCTCGAGACCTTCGTGTTGGCTTTGAGGCACTTGCTTGGGGCAAACACATCAATGATTACCGAGATGCCTGGGAGGTTGTTCGCCGAGCGAATCATCCAAATATTGGCACAATCATAGATAGCTTTCATGTCTTTTCTAGAGGGCATGAACTCAATTCAATTAGCAACATTCCTGCTGAAAAGATATTTTATATTCACCTTGCCGACGCACCAACTTTAGATATGGGCGCTTTGCCTTGGAGTAGACATTTCAGATGTTTCCCTGGTCAAGGTCGTTTCCCTTTAGTTGAATTTATGCAAGCTTTGCAAACAACACGCTATACAGGACCAATATCTTTGGAAATCTTTAATGACCAGTTTCGGGCTGCTTCTGCACACCAAGTCGCACTAGATGCCAAAAGGTCGCTTTTGTATTTACAAGAACAGCTCGAGCTATCCCAACCCCAAGCAAATCCAGAAAATCTAGTAGCTGCTACTCAACAAAAAACACACGCCGACCCAGCAGCCCTTTATGAAGGCATCGAGTTCATGGAGTTTGCAGTTACCGAAACTGAAGTTAGCGAATTCGAGAGTTTCTTATCCAGCTTAGGTTTTCAACACTGGGGTAAGCACAAGTCAAAACAAGTAAGTGTTTGGCGACAAGGTGACATAAAACTTGTCATCAATAGTGAAGCCGACGGTTTTGCTTACAATTACAATGCCATGCACGGCACATCCGTTGCAGCAGTTGCCTTTCGAGTTAGCAATATTTCCCAAGCATTAAAGCGAGCTGAATACTATCACTGCAAAGTCTTTCAACAAGAGCATTTGCCCAATGAAGTAGTACTTCCAGCCATTCAAACATTGGATGGAAGTCTGATTTACTTTGTCACCAAAGACCAAGATATTTGGTCAAAAGATTTTGACCTTCGAACTATTCAAGCTGTTGACAGTACTACTACAACTTTAAATCGACTTGACCACTTTGCACAAGTCACGGCTTTTGGCAGACAATCTTCATGGCTACTCTTTTACCGAAGTGTCTTTGGTTTTGATGCAGCTGATGAACTTGATTTATTAGACCCCAGTGGGCTTATTCGCAGCCAAGTGGTTGAAAGTAAAGATAAACACATAAGAATTGTTCTCAATGGTTCTCAAAGTCAAACAACGATTACAGGACGTTTCTTATCTGAATTTATTGGTGGTGGCGTGCAGCACATTGCATTTGAAACGGAGGATTTAGTAAGTTTACTTGAGCAGAATCAACTTGATATTCTGCCGATTCCCGAAAACTACTATGATGATTTGGAGGCTAGATTTGGGCTCGAGCCCACCTTCTTAGCCCAACTAAAAAAGCACAATATTCTCTACGACCAAACTAAAGATGGTTTCTTTTTACAAGCTTATACCAAGAGCTTTGCAAACCGCTTTTTCTTTGAACTCATCCAGAGAGAAAACTATGACCAATTTGCTGTACAAAACGCACCTATTCGTATTGCTGCACAGCAACGTCTCGCCAACTTACAATTCTAGTATAACTCTAAATGTAGTAGGTTCTAAATCTTTAGTATTTCAAAATTAAAAGAAGCAATCTAAGATTATATAATTATAAAAATAAATGCATGCATACAAGAAAGGAAGTTCATAAAATCACCTGAACTTAGCGGTAACTATCATGAGTCACGATCATCACGCACACGAACATCATCACGCTAAATATCCTCCTCTAGCCGATGTCAAAAAAGACCTCAAAGTTGAATGGTACAGAACTCCAATCGATAATAAAAAACTTAAAGCGCTATCTGCCCGAAGTGATGCTCAGGGTTGGTTCCAAGCAGGCGGTCACTTTAGCTTATTTATACTTGGAGCTTGCACAGCCTTTTACTTTTGGTCGCAGCAAAACTGGATTGCCTTTATCATCGCATTATTTTTTCAAGGCATGGTTGCTTGTTTCTATAAAGGCACTGCCACCCATGAGCTTGGACATGGTTCAGTTTTTAAAACAAAAAGACTCAATAAAATATTTTTGTATATTTTCAGTTTCATAGGTTGGTGGGATCCTTTTGATTATGCCAGCAGTCATACATTTCACCACCGCTATACCTTGCACCCCGAAGGCGATCGAGAAAACTTACTGCCTCTAAGCCCGATGGTGGGTAGATTCTTTTTGGTTCAGCTACTTACGGTCAACTTCTCAACCCAACCAGGACGTGCCTTTGGTAAAGGTGGTTTGATTTCTACTATTGTATATACAGTTCGTTCTGCCTTTGGCAAAATTGGTCCTACCAATATTCCAAGTAACGAATGGCTTGAAGCCCTGCACGAAGTTCAGCCTAAACAACACAAGAGGTCAATCAGATGGTCACGCATTCTTCTGGCAGGACATGGGCTAATACTATTAACCGCAATATTCACAGGTCTATGGGTCTTACCCCTTATTCTGAGTTTTCCTAGTTACTACGCAAACATCACCTCTTACCTTGTTGGCATGACACAACACTGTGGCTTAGTTGACAACGTACCTGACTTTAGAAAGAATTCTCGTTCTGTCAAAGTCAATCCTTTTTACTCATTTCTGTATTGGCGAATGAACTGGCACATGGAGCATCATATGTATGCAGGTGTACCTTGTTACAATCTTGAAAAGCTACACAAAGAACTTGCCCATGATTTACCAGAACCCAGAACGCTGTGGGGTGCATGGAAAGAAATGCGTGAGACATGGCACAGACAACAAGTTGAACCCGAATACCAATTTGATACACCGCTGCCAGCAACTGCAAAAACTATAAATATTCAAACTGAGACTGAACTAGAGAGTTCAATAGGCGACTTAGCCCCAGAAGGTCTTTAGTTTTTTAAGGTCTTTAGTTTTTTAATGTCTACTATACATAAAGTATCTAATATACCTAAAGTATCTAAGCTCCTACTCGTCCGTCATGGTCAAAGTGAGTGGAACAGCATTGGGAAATTGCAGGGGCAGTATGATTCACCATTGACTGAATTGGGACGAGAGCAGGCAGGAGCTATCGCAAATGAACTTACTTCACTATGCTCAGGACAGAACATAAAAATTTATTCAAGCCCACTTTCTCGTGCCCATGAAACAGCAACTATTGCTGCACAGGCATTAGGACTTAAACAATCAGATGTCCAAATTGACCAACGCCTAAACGATTACAACCTTGGTCAATTCTCAGGAAAATTTGGCTGGCGAGTCTTGCAAGAAGACTATCCTGACCTAGAATACTTGCGTTTAAACAAGCCTCTAGAATTCCAACCTCCAGACGGCGAACTTGGTATCAACTTTGAAGCTAGACTTCGAGACTTCATTATCTCACTTCCAGATAACGACACAACCACACTAATCGTCAGTCATGGCGTGGTGAATAAATATATCCGCAGCATCTTACGCAAGTTAACAGGTGACCAAGTGATTGCTCTCAGCGAAGGGCAAGATACGATTTATCAACTAGATAAAGTCAGTGACGACTATATCGAAAAAGAAATTCAGGTTTTAAATTCACCAGATGTTGCACCAACAAAAAAGGTACATGTCTCTTTAGGTGAACGAAGCTATGACGTTGTCGTTGGCACTGGATTGCTTAATTCCCTACAAGAACATCTTGGTGAGCTTATCAATGGCAAGCGTGTTGCTATCATAAGCGATAACACCGTCTTAGAAAAATATCTGGATAGTCTTAAACCACAGCTTGATGAACTCACACCCACATGGCATGTTTACAAAGTGCCTGAAGGAGAGCAAGCCAAAGCCTTTAGTACTGTAGAAACACTCCTTCATGAAATGCTAGACGACGACATCGACAGACGTTGTGTTGTCATTGCATTTGGCGGTGGCGTGGTTGGTGATGTTGCAGGGCTTGCGGCTTCTCTTTTACACAGAGGAATCGAATTCATCCAAATTCCTACAACCTTGATGTCTCAAGTAGATAGTGCCGTTGGAGGTAAAAACGGCATTAATACTAGACACGGTAAAAACTTAGTGGGCAGTTTTTTACAACCAAAAATCGTTCTCAATGATGTTGACACCTTGAACAGCTTACCACTGTCTGAACTTCGCTCTGGCTATGGAGAAATTTTAAAATATGCATTGCTCGGTGGAGAAGAACAGTTCTCTTGGGTAGAACAGTATGTAGATGCAATCATTGCTCGCTATGCGCCAAAAATGATTGAAGCTATTCGTATGGGTAGTGAAGTTAAAGCCAATATTGTTAGTGAAGATGAATTGGATAAAGGTAAGCGGGCTTATGTCAATCTAGGTCACACCTTTGCACATGCCTTTGAAGCACACGCTGGTTATGGTAGTTTCCCACATGGTCATGCGGTTGGGGTTGGAGTAATTGCAGCTTGTAAGTTATCTGAGCTTCTTGGTGTTTGCGAAAACGGTTTAACTAACAGAGTTGAAAATCATGTTCAGGCAGCAGGTATGCCAACAAGTTTAAAGGATTTATCTGCCATTACAGAGTGGAATGGCGTTTCACTACATCAATACATGCTCAATGATAAAAAGACCTTTAATGGCAATATTCACTTTGTGCTTTTAAAAGGAGTTGGTCAACCTTTTTCACAAGCAGACGTACCCTTAGAAAAAATATACGATGCCCTCAGGTATGTTGGCGCAAATGTGAATGGGTGCACCCCGCTATAGGTTGGATGCGTATTTAACATGGTCATATAGCCATAATGTGTTAAGTGCTTAAACTCCACATACAAGTTTTTCAAAAAACAAAAAACTTCTATTTGCTTTGATACTATTTTCAAGCTCAAATGGGACGTACCCAGTGAATATTGCCATTAAATGTGAATCCCTAAACACACTTACCGAGTAAATCATAGCTATCATAAAACACTTCCAATCCAAATATCATATTTCCTTCATAATTAAAAATAGTTCAGTTTTATGAACTATTTGTGGTTTGAAATACATACTTTTCAGAATCAGCTAGGCATAATCAGATTTGATGACGGGTGTGTCCTGCTAAAGATTGAATGTATATTTGGCATAATCATCATAGCGTTTCCACGTAATGTTGACCCATGCTAAATGAGTTCGTTCCTACTCGTTACGAAGCTCCACGATCAACTGGCTTATAACTGACTTAATAACTGACTTATAACTAACTTAGGTCAGTTAATCGTAGAAGGGTTTTCATAGTCTTGTTTTTTAAAGGACTCACCTTGAAAGGACAGACCTTGAAAGGACAGACCTTGAAAGGACAGACCTTGAAAGGACAGACCTTTAAAAAACAGACCTTGGGAAGTTTTTCAAAAGATGCAAAACTTCTACTTACTTTGAAACTATCTTCAACTTTAATTATTTACTAATTTACTAATGACTATTAAACCGAGAACAGACAACCTAGCACACTCTCAAAATGTAGATGAAGCTTTATTAGATGAACTAAATAAGTTTTCACTACAGTTTATGTGGTTCATGCGTCAAAATGCCATTCGAGCATTTGAACCTTTAGGACTTAGACCTAACAAAGCCTTGCTCCTCACCATGATTGATAAAGGCATCTCGCATCCAAAGATGATTGCTGATGCCCTAGATGTCATGCCTTCAGCAGTTTCTGCCATGATTGCAGAGCTTGAGGACAAAGGCTGGATTGAACGTTCTATTGATCCTAATGACAAACGTAAAGTTCAGTTAAAACTCACCAAGGCAGGTATCAAGCTTCGTAAAGAAATGCAGGCTTCTTGGAATGACGTAAGTCGAGACGGCTTGCAAGGCGTGAGTGAAGAAGATATCCGCACACTTTTACGAATCAGTAAAAACATCTTAGATAGAAATCAGGATGTTTTGAAAGATACTGCTTTTTAATGACACTGCTTTTTAATGACACTGCTTTTTAATAACACTGCTTATTTAATGCTATTACCTTTTAATGATTGGAGTACTTACACTTGAAAAGAAATCACTACCCTACCAATAAGTATTCTAAAATACTATCGCGCTTTAAACTCAGAACTGTTTTGTACGCTGCAGTTTTATTACTGTGGCTAGCTGGTCAAGCGCAAATGGGGCAAGCGCAAAACCATATACAAAATAATGCCCAACTCGCTAGCTTTCTAGACTACGTTAAACAAAACCCAAATCTAGCAGGTGTAGCTGCCGCCAGAGACATTGCCCAAGCACAAGTTGACATGGTTCTTGACCCAGTAGCACTGGAAATCACTGGTGGCTATGCTCGCAACGATGTAGATGTGAGCTTTGTTGCTACAGGTCAAACTCAGAATCAAACTCAGCCAACAAATCTGGACAATACAATCGTTGGCACAACGCAAGCAAGTGTTGGTTTAAGCTTTCGCCCATTTGCCTTTGGTGATATTGCTGATGAGCTTGCTAGGCAAAACATCAACCTATCGCAATCAAATATGACTTATAGGTCAACTCTAGCAGCGCTTGAAATAGGTGCAATTGAAGCTGCTCGCAATTTAGAAATTGCCAAACAAGCTTTAACGCTTGCAGAGGAAGGGCTTAGCCTAGCACTTGATGGACTAAACATTACAGAAACGCAATTTGAACGTGGTGCTGCTACCGATGCATCTTTACGCAATGCTAACTTGCGTGTTCTTGAGGCCGAAGACCAAACACAAGCAGCTAAAGATGGCATAGTCCTAGCGACTGCTGCTTTGGCTCAGCTTATCAGCACCGACCCAAATAGCATCGACTTGCCAAGAGTAAGCATTCCGTTACCTGTCTATGATGTGGTTGGCGAAAAGAATCCCAACATCGTTCAAGCAGGTTTTAACTTAAGGCAAGTAGAAATTCTCAAAGATACTTTTGAACGAAACCTCTACCCTGTCGCTCAACTGAGCTATAACAGCTACTTGAATGACGAAAGCAATTTATCTTTTTCGATAGAAACACGTACCTTACAGCCAAAAATAAGTTACAGCTATCAGGCTAGTGATCAAGCATTACCAAGTAGTGGTGCTACTGTGTCAAATAACAACGACCTCATTGTTGGTCTTTCTATGAACATTTCACCTGCAGCAATTCGTAATTTAGAAATTGCTGACACACAGCTTGAAGCAGCTAAAGCTGGCATAGAAGCAGCCGAACAGCAAGCCGAACTAGAACGTTTACAACTACAACAAAACATCAATCAAGCAATTCGTAATTTAAAAACTAAAGAACAAGCCCTAGCCAATGCTGAAGCAGATTTTGAAGCAGTACAGCAGCGCATTGAACTAGGCTTAGCACCTTTATTTGAAAAACAACAATCTTTTGTAGCCCTTAGTCAAGCCAAGCTTGCTGTTGAGCAAGCTGAGTTTTCTATTTTAAGTGCTGTACTCGCTAGCTATAGCCAGTATGGTGTACCTATTTCAGAAGTTTTAACTTACCTATCTCAGGAGGATAATTAAATGAAACGATTTCTTTGCCTACTAGCCCTCATTACTTTAACTACTTTTGTTACTGCTCAAGAAACTGCCCAAAACACAGCACTTTCACTTGGTCTTCAAGATATCCTGCAACGTGTTAGTCAACGCACGAATGTGATTACAGCGCAGCTCGAGCTCTCTGATTCCCAAGTCTCACTCTCACGCGTACAAGCCGATCCACTGGCTATCAAACCAGACATCATCCAAGCACAACACCGTTCTGCAATGGCACAAGCAGACTACACACAAACACTCTACGAGACACAAAGCGAACTTGTAAAAGCTTACACAGATGCACTAGAAGCAGAAGCACAGCGCAACCTAGCAAGCCAAGCACTTGGGCTAAGTCAGCAAGGACTACGCATCGCTCAAATTCGTTTTGACCGTGGTGGTGCTACTCAGCTAGATGTCAAAGATGCAGAAAATGACCTTGCAGGAGCACAACAAAATTTTGAATTTGCAGAAGAAGGTATGCGCCTTTCTAACAGCAATCTATCAAGCCTTTTAGGTGTTCCAAATTACGCCTTACAGCCAATTTCTTCTGACATAAGTCTGCCTTTACCAACGCTTGACCAAGTCAAAGCTGCTTTGGAAAATCATCCAACCCTCTTGCAAGTTAAGCAAGGTGCAGAGATGGCACAAATAGGTTTAGACCTGCTTGATCCAAGCTACTCTTCTCGCAAACAAATCGACGATGCCAAGCTACAACTCGGTCGAGCACAAGAAGGTGTTGGCGAAGCACGTCGTGGTTTAGGGATTCAAGCACAAAGCTTACTCAACTTAGCGCAAAATGCCTTTAATAGTAGAAGTGTAGAACTAGATGGTTTACGCAACGCTCAAGAGCGTCTTAGTTTAGAAAAGCAACGTTTAGATAGTGGT
>CALGZD010000141.1 GCA_937934635.1 uncultured Deinococcales bacterium | reverse complement strand
ATACTAAACCTCTAATGAATACTTACTTAATTGAATATCGATTTACATATGCCACAGAGCACTAAACCTAAGAACATTCTAAACAACGAATGTAATGTAATTGTTTCTTAACATCTATTTTGTATGTCTACTTATTTATATTTCTACTGCGTGTAAGCTACTCACCTAAGCTAATAAGTTAAAATCAGCCAAGAAAGCTACCACCAAACAATGGTAGAGCAAAAGTCGTAGGTGTAGGAAAGAACCTTCTTAATAGCTTTTTCATGCCTAAGTATTGCCTAGATTATTGGTTTTGTATTACTTCTTCGTAATACCGAATCCGACAATATCGTTAATTAAAAGCTCTTCCACGATTAACTGACCTAAGTCAGTTAATCGGCGAGCGGAGGCGAGTAAGAATAAACCCATACAGTAGGGTCAGTATTTCGAGAAAACGCTATGAATTAATGAATTAAGCGGAATGGGTATAACGCACGAATACTAAGTACGTGTGCAAAATTAAGTTATATTAATCCCCTACCGGACGTCATATCTCCAGTGTTTTAGCTATCAGAATAGTTAAACTTATTTGTGCCTTGGTACTTACAACTATATATGCAATATGCCTGCCTACAGACAGGCGTGAAATACACGTGCTAAGCTGATGCTCAATGAGCGAGATTAAAGATTCTATTTCACTCTCAGCCACACCACTAAGCGTTATAGGTGACTTCGCTTGGGATGTGATGATTCGAACAAACAGCGAACTTCTAACAGGCGGAGATACCTTCGGGGATGTTGTCTTAGCACCAGGTGGAAGCGCTGCTAATGTTGCTGCTTGGGCAGCTAGATGTGGTTTAGAAACCAACTTTATTGGCAAAATCGGCAGAGATAAGCTTGGTGATCTTGCGAAAGAAGATTTGCAAAGTGAAGGTGTTCGGGCATTTTTTATCGAAACTGACTCGCACCTCACAGCTTCTGTGGCTGTTTGGATTGACCATACAGGTGAGCGCTCGATGGTGTCAGGGCAAGGTGCAGACTTTTACCTCCTTGCTTCAGAACTACCAAGAACCATCCTTCGACAAAGTGAACACCTACACCTCACAGCGTGGTCCTTTTTTACCGATCCACCGCGCTCTGCCTTACAAGAGGCAGCGTCTTACGCAAAAAAGCATGGTGCAACGCTTTCACTCGATCCTGCCTCTTTTCAACTTATTGGTGAAATGGGTATAAAGCGCTTTATTAACTCTACCAAAGACTTAGGTATCGATATCTTTTTCCCTAACTACCAAGAGGGTCAAGCCATTAGCCAAGAAGATGAGCCTGAAAAAATTGCCAAAAAATTAGGTGAGCTTTACCCAAGCGCACTGATCATTCTCAAATTAGATGCTAAAGGCGCATTTTTATATAAAGCTGGTAGTGAAGGTACATTAGGTGAAGGTGTACACATTCTTCCATCGGATAGTCACCTTATTGATGCAACTGGAGCAGGCGACTCATTTGCAGGTGCTTTCTTAGCAAAATACTTACAAGGAGCAAATCCAATAGATGCTGCAACTTTCGCTACTCGCATATCTGGCTGGGTTATCGAACATCTAGGTGCTCGACCTAAAGCTGATACTAAACTTAGTAAACTCCTTAAGAAAAACACCTAACAAGCATCTTATACTAAACTGAAAGAAGAAAGTCATAATCAATCAGTAGACAATGTTGACATTAGAACCGAAGGGCACATAAGTTACTACATTTTATTATCTTTGTGATTATGACATTTATGATTCACTTCGGTATTAGATTCTCATGCTGTAAACTGGCTGATTAATCCAATAGGGTATTCAAAACTCCCTACCCCCCCCAGTAGCATAGTGGTACTTAAGTACATAGTGGTATCTAAAGTCAAAACACAGAGTTAAGCATAAAGAACTTATGACCAATCATCCCGACTCATCAACTGAGCAACTATCTAGCGATAAAATTAAAGCCCTCTTCACCCAAATGTCAAAGATGTTGGAAGGTACAGGTATGACAGTACCTCCGCCTATTTTTAATCATATGGAAGGAGAGTTTGTAAACATTGACCTTGAAAAAGGCTCAATGCTTCTCCGTTTTCCCGTCAAAAACGAATTTGAAAACCCAATGGGCTATATGCAAGGTGGCATGATAGCCGCAGCTATAGATAATGCACTCGGACCACTAAGTTTTATGCTCGCACCACCAAGCGTAACGAAAACTATGACCTTAAACTACAAAAGACCTATTCCTAACACACTTGAAAGCATCTTGGTCCATGCCCAGCTTGATAAAAAAACCGATCGAGAACTCTATCTTTCTGCGGTAGTAAGTAGTGAAGTAGTAAGCAGTGAAGTAGTAAGCAGTGAAACAGAAACTGAAATCGCTAAAAACAGTACGATTCATGCAACAGCAGAAGCTGTGCAAGTAATCTTGGGGAGAAGACAAACAAAAAACGCATGAAACAGTTCTTTCGAGCTTTACTTTTTATAGCTCTCTTAGCTTTAACATTTGGATTGGGTTGGGCTTTTCCAATTCTCAAACGACCTGTAATCGTGACATCACAAAACGCTGTTGTTTTTGGTACTACAACAACATCAAACATTTCACTAAATTCAGGTTCTAATCAGTACATCGATATATCACCAACAAATCTAGCAGCAGAAACACTCTTTATTTTTTACCCTGGTGGCTTAGTCCGTCCTCAGGCCTATGAATGGCTGGGTACTGCACTAGCTGAAGAAAATGTTCGTACAATCATTCCAGTCTTCCCTTTTGATTTAGCGGTTCTAAACAGTAATCGTGCTAATCAATTTGAAGACTTAATGGCGCAATACGATAAAGTTATTTTAGGTGGGCATTCTCTTGGTGGTGCAATGGCTGCACGCTACGCTCTAAAAAACGCTGAAAAACTTGATGGCTTAGTGCTGATGGGAGCATTTAGTGCTGGTTCAGATGATTTGTCTGGCTCGAGCCTCCCTGTACAAGTGCAAGCCGCCGAACATGATGGTCTAGCAACCCTGCAAGAAATTCAAGACGCTATGCAGCGTTTACCAGCAAACAGCAGCGAACTAGTCGTGATTCAAGGAGCAGTACACAGTTTCTTTGGACGCTATGGACCTCAAAGAAACGATGGCTTAGCTACAATCAGTCGCCATGAAGCTGAGCAGCAAATTATAAGTGCGCTCAAAGATTTCTTGATGGCAATACCCTAAGCCCTAGTAATGTTGCAAAAAAAAGCCTTGACCAAAACAGTCAAGGCTTTTTTTGTCATAATTAGTTTAGCAACGACTTATCTAAAGTTACCAAAGTCAACTCTTGCACTACCGCTCGAGCCTGTAAAATCAACATCGACTTTCTGGGAAACTTCGGGACCAGCATTCTGAAAAATCCAATCTATGAATTCAGATACTCTAGTATAAACACCAGGCTGATTTGGCTGAGCACAACCAAGACCAGTACTTACAATACCTGCCTGATACCAACTATTCTGATTTGAAACCACAAGTGGACCACCGCTATCACCCTGACATGAATCAATCAACCCTTGCTGATAGCCAGCACAAAATTTTCGCCCAGTAATTGCACCACGATAGGCAGAAAGCGAAGCACATGAGCGTTGATCCCAAATCAGCACTTCAGCTTTTTGCAAAAATTCAGATGGTCGTGGTGGTGGACCACCAAAGCCATCATTTGCTTGCGTATCACCCCAACCCAAAATAGTACCGCGTCCATTAGGTGTATAAACCTGTTGTTGCACGCCTGGGTCTGGAAGAAGCGCCCTAGAAAAATACACAGGACGAGCTAATTGCAGTAGGGCAATATCATTATCTAAACTAAAAGCGTTGTACTGCGGATGTATGATGATATTAACAACATCAATCATCATATTTACATCTACGATTTGATTGCGTATCTGGTTACCACCAATAAAAATACTTAGATTTTGATTAGTGAGAGGAAAATCAAAGGGTGTATCAACATTTGGATCACTGGAATTGTAGACACAATGCGCCGCTGTCATCACCCAGTTACCAGCTATGAGTGAACCACCACACCATGTTTGACCTCTAGGAAAGGTACCTCGGTTGGTACGTTCATCTCGCCTCAAAGCTAAAGCTGTAATAAAAGGATAATCTTCGAACCTAGCGAAGCTACCACCAACAATTTCAGGAGGCTGCTGTCCACCAGGTGTAAGTCCACTGCCTTGTTGTGCAGCAGTGGTATTTGACCAACTAAAGGGCAAACTTTGCATAACGGTATACCGTCGATTTGCTAGACCATCAAAGCGATAAAAACCTGCTGTATCCGTTGTGGCCAAAGGCTCATTTGAATCCCAAGAACTATTTTGATTTATATCAAGAAAAACTCGCATACCTGCGACTGGATTTTCACGAGGATCATTAATGCCATTGTTATTACTATCGTGGAAAACCATTCCCCCAATAGAGTTTGAACCTTGCCCTAAAGAAACGACTGCATCACCCGTAGCATTAACAGTCGGTGTTATTGGCACAGGCTGTGGAGTTGGCTGCGGTTGTGGTTGTGGAGTTGGCTGTGGTTGTAAAACTGGTTGCTCAACAACAACTGGTGTTGGTGTTGGTGTTGGATTAGGTTGCAAAATTGGTAGATCTGGAAAAGGAAACACCGTAACAGGTGTTGGTGTGACACTAGGCGTGACAATTGGTGTACCAGTTGGTGTAACAGGCGTAAGTGTTACTGGATTAGTACTTACAGGTCCATTGATAACTGTCGTTGTATTTGAACGTTGATAAACTATTCGAACTGACTGACTCGTATTTGGAGAAACCCAAATTCGTGTTGCTGCTTGTCTAAATTCTCTATACTCTATCCCTCCAACGGTTACAGGAACAGCCGCAATAACATATTCACCTACTGCTAAATCTGTAAACACACCACTGCCTTCTACTAGAAGAGCATAGTCACCATTCAGCTGAACAACAACAACTGCTGGAAGCGCTCCACCTGGCAACCCAGAGATTGAAACCTCTACATCACCACTGGTATTTGAACGTGCAAAAGCTAGTGTACATAGCGCACTACTTAAAATAAGTATTACGAAAAAACAAAGTTTAAAACCAGTTCTTAAGGTCGATGGTGTATTTGATAATTCAAAAGAACTCATAAACAAAGTTCCTCCTTCCTAGAAATTTCCCATATGAACAAAGAATGCTTCTCAGTCATATTTTGTTATCTAACTACTACTCTTCTACTCTTTTATGACTCATCTGCTTCACATAATTATAGAAACATAGCTTTACAACAGCTTTACAACAGCTTTGCAAAAGAGCATAAACGGAAGATATACATTAAATCCCCAATGATTATGATAAATAAAAATCACAATTTAATGTTCAAAACCTAAATAGCTTGACGCAAAAATTGACTATACCTTTGACTATACCTACTAGTATTACCTTAAAAATAGTATTCAAAAATAGTATTAATTCTTGTGCCGAAAAGACATACTACGTGAAAATCTTAACAATTAGATGATAAGCACTACAGTTAAAACAGCTAAAGATTAAGGTTTCTTAATATATCATTAACGATATTCTATACCATGAGCCATTAAAACTACAACTTATTGATAATAGATAGCAAAAATGCCAAGAATTTCAGGGCTTTAAACCTATACTGGGTTTTATGGAATCGGGTAAGAATACAAACTCTAAAAAAACGCATTCTGATGAAATAGGACTAAGTACCGACAACAATCTATCGAATGCGTCGACTATGCTAGCAAACGATCAATTCGAGCTATTTGATGTTCTGGACGCTACTGGTCAAGCTACTGGCATACAGAAAAAACGTTTTGAAGTACATCAGGAAGGTTTGTGGCACCGCAGTTTGCACTTATGGGTTGTTAAAGACAATGGCTATGTCTTGTTACAACGACGTTCTAAGAAAAAAGACTTAGAAGGTGGCATGGTTGATGTTAGCGTTGGTGGACACTTTGCTGCTGGAGAAAGCTTTATAGACGTGCTTAGAGAGGCTGATGAAGAAATTGGCTTGAGTCTTGGTCCTACTGACTTACACTATATACATACGCAACAGTCAGAGCGTTTTTATCCAAACAAAGAGGAAGAAGACACATCACGCATTGATAGAGAATTTCAAGAAGTATATTTTTGTCACTGCGACCAAGCACTCAACAGTTATTTTTTAAATCCTGAAGAAGTAGATGTCATTTACGAAGTGCCACTTGATGCAGCAATTGCCTTGTACGAAGCGGGCGAGCCTGTACTTGCTGCTGGCTATGACTCACAACACCGAAATAATAATGCTATGTTGATAGAAGAGGACTTGATTGAACAGGCTCGAGCCAACACGCTAAACAGCCTGAAAGCCATCAAAGCTTTACTTGAAGCAGAAAATAAGAACTAAAGAACATAATGAAAAAGCACCTACTAGCCATCTATGGCAACAAACTAAGCGAACTTGATTCAAATTCAACGCTAAATACTTTAGGTGCAAAACTTCGAAAAACAGCGCATACAACAGCCAACTACCGCCTTTTTAGTACACATAACAAAACACATAACGAAGAAGCTATGTTATGCGAAGACAGCAGCAATGGTCGACAAATTCGTGTTGAACTCTGGGAATTAGCTGCCGAATCGCTTCTCGAACTTTTCAATCAACAAGGTAGTCAAGTTTACCTAGCGAAAACACAGCTTTCAGATAAAACTGATTGTTTTGTCTTTCTTAGCTCGCTTGAACACTGTTTAGACCTCGAATACGAAGACATTAGTCGCTTTGGTGGTTGGGAACGCTATTTACTTAAAAAAGCAGAACATTCGAGCTAGCGCATTTGAGCTAACAACATTCTATGTAGCAACATCCTATGTAGCAACATTCTATGTAGTCCAATCAATCTAAGGTTTAGTTATGGCAGTTGAAATAGAACGAAAATTTTTAGTTCAAAAAGATAAGTTACCTCAAGGCATGGTAGGTAAGCGCTATATACAAGGCTACCTGAGTCATGAAAAGAACTGTGTTGTTCGGGTGCGAATCGTTGAAGATGTCGGTAAAAATGCCAGTAAAGATGTCAGTGAAGATGTCGGTGAAGATAAAGCATTTTTGACTATCAAGGGTAAACAGGTTGGTATTAGTCGGGCAGAGTTTGAGTATAGTATCCCTGTTGAAGAGGCTTGGGGGTTGCTCAATCTAGCACCACAAAAGCCTATTGAGAAAACTCGTTATACTGTTCAACACCAAGGACATCAGTGGGAAATCGACGTTTTTGAAGGTGTCAATGAAGGTCTAATTGTCGCAGAGATTGAACTTGAGTCAGAAGAGGAAGCCTTTAAAAAACCTCATTGGCTTGGCAAAGAAGTCAGTGATGACAGCCGCTATAGCAATGCTGCCCTAAATCTAACACCCTACACAATCTGGTAAATAATACTATCTGGTCAATAAACACAATCTGATACATGGTTTCGCTAATCATTCGCTAGCACTCAGCCTTCAAACTAGTCTTTGAGATGGTACAACGGTTAGTAAGATACAGGGTTTCATACAATTTAGATTTATATAACATGTTGACGGGCAAACATGGTTGATCGTCAACTTTCAAAAGATGTTATAGATGATTTTTTAGCCCTTCCTAACATTCAAGAACTTCGAAGAATGCGGGAAGAGGTTGAGCAGTTATGTCATGGTGATACGGCTGCAAGCGATACAGCTTTAGCAGTACAAAAGGCTGAAAACGCACTAACCTATCTTAAAAAAATTTCCGATAGCCCAAGCTTTGATAGCACAGATAAAGAAAACCTTGACCAAGAACAGGCAAGACTTCAAAGCTATCTTGCATACTGCTTTGAACAGCAAAATATGCGAGAAGACGCTATTCGTATTGCTTTAGAATCTTTAGAAACAACTCGCAGATATAAGCTGGTTGATGTCGAATTACGAAGCTTAAATAGCTTGGCAAAAAGTTACGCCCAAATGTCTCTCTACCAAGAAGCTCTAGAGACTTTGGGCAGAGTTGAGAAGCTTGCTCGCAAACACAACTTCAGAGAAGCTGAAGCAGAAGCCACAACAACGATGGCACAAGTCTCAGCATCACTTGCAGACCACAACGATGCCATTGCCTTTAGTACTAGAGCACGTAGCCTCTACCGAAAGCTTGGCAACTCATCAAAAGAGGCTGCTGCTTTACTGCAGATTGCTAATTGTCACCTTGCTATGGGCTATGCTCAGCGAGCACTACACTTTGCTGAACAAGCAAAAGACTTAGCTAAGAAATCAGCTAAAACAGAACTACTTGTCACTGTCTATACCTGTCTCGGGGATATATACAAGCACATGCAGGATTTTGAGAAGGCACTCAAACATTTTGCAAAAGCTATGAGTATTCAAAAACAGAATCCTCAAAAATCAAACCTTCAAGTCACTAATAACCACAACTTAGATAGTATTCAGAATACCTCTCAAAATCATCAAACACTTTTAAAAATTGGGGCAACTTACCGAGAAATGGGTAATACGGTCAAAGCGCTCAATTATATTCAAGAAGCTTTGAAATTAGTGGAAGTTCGAGGACACGTCAGCGCCTTAAATGATTGCCACTTAGAACTCTCTCAAGTCTATAAAAAAATGGGCGAATATAGGTCAGCTCTCAAACATTTCCAGAACTATCATGACCTAGAAAAAGACATGCTTTTGGCAAAGGCTGACTCTGAATTGCGTGCTCTAAAAATTACTAGAGAAGTTGAAAGTGTTAAACGAGAAGCTGCTGTATTTAAACATAAAAATAATGCGTTGGAAATTGCAATTAAAGAATTAGAAGATACTAAGGGTGAGCTCGAGCAACGCAACATAGAACTCACCAAGCTAAACAAAAGGATACACGAACTAAGTATCCGTGATGGCTTAACAGGGCTTTATAACCGCAGATTTCTAGATGAAAACTTGCCACGTCTCTTCGCAGAAGCCAAACGCTATGAACGTAGTCTCTGTCTTGCCATGATTGACATTGACCATTTTAAGAACTTAAACGATACCTACTCTCACCAAATGGGTGACGAAGTTCTAAAACGTGTCGCTGAAATTTTCTTAGAAAACCTCCGCAATGTTGACATTGCAACACGTTACGGCGGTGAAGAATTTTCAATCATCATGCCAGTGACAGATTTGGAAGCCGCTCATCAAGGCTGTCAACGTATTAGAGAAGCTGTCGAAGTCGATCCATGGCATGAATTTCACAAAGATATGCAAGTAACTGTTAGTATAGGTCTCGCCAATAATTTCCGTGCTGATAATGCAGACAATCTTGTAGAAATTGCTGATAAGTACCTGTATAAAGCTAAAGCCTCAGGTCGCAACCGTGTTGCTTATTTAGATGCTTAATCTATAGTAAATCCTCGATTTACAACAAATCACTGTGCTGAGCTAAAATAGATTTAAAATGTTTTTGGTGATTGTTTGAGTCAGAAACAAACGCAAAGTCAGCAAATTCAAACCCTGGACCAACCGTACAGCCAACTAATGAATGTCCAATATCTTTAGCAGTTGTAGTCACAGGTCTCGCAGCTTGCCAATGTCCAGCAGGCACAACAGCCACTCTAGTGTGTCCATCAGTTGTATTTCCTAAAATAGTCACTGAAAGTTGCTGACGTTCTGGATCATAAATCAGCAACTCTAAATCATCACCCTCGTAAAAGTGCCACACCTCGTCAGATGACACAACGTGCCAACGACTTAATTCCCCTGCCGCAAGTAAAAAATAAATGGTCGTCAACGACAACCGTTCTTGATTGTCTACATTGCGAATAACAGTTTGCTCTGAACGATATAGCTCACGATAGTGACCACCTTCAGGGTGTGGTTGTAAGTCAAGCTTTTTTATCAAATCAAGTGTTGTTTGCTTCATAGGTGCATCCTTTAATAGTCAAAGTATTGCAGGACAAGCCAAATCTGATTTGACGGACATGTCCTAAAACGGTGCACCTTAGCGGTTTTCGCACTCCGTTTGAAAACACGCCACCTTCATCAGCATCCAGTTTGTAAATACACTCTTGATTCATACCTTTTGACTCTTAACATAGTCGGATTTGAGCATAGCCATAACAATAGCACTTTGGTATTTACCATCCCACAACAAGACATCTCGCCGTATACCTTCTTGAATGAAACCCACTTTTCTATAAACATGAATTGCCCGTGGATTAAAGTCATATACTTCTAGCTCAATACGGTGCAGGTCCAATACTTCAAAACCATGTTTGATAATGAGTTTCGTAGCTTCAGAACCATAACCTTTACCAAAATGGCTTTGATTTGAAAGCGCAATCCGAAAATTAGCAGATTTATTTTCCCAATCTATATTGTTTAAAACGACTTCACCAACCATTACATCAGATTGATCTCCTAATACAATTGCATAATCTATACGGTCATCTGCTTCAGGAACTTTGGCATAAAAAGCCTCAACTTGCTCAAGTGTAAAGCTATCTTGCGTTCCTGTTAAACGCATCGATTCTTCATCGGATAAACTCGCAAATATCGCTGGCGCATCCTCTGGACCAAGTGGTCTTAAATATATTTTTTCACCTTGTAAAATTGGTTTTTCAAGCATCACTAGCATCCTATTTGTGGTTTGATTTTTCGAAGGTTTCCGATTGCGTGTGTATTGGTTCAAGCCAAACTGATTAAATCAAGGATTATACAAGTCAACACACGGAATCTAGTAACCCGCCATTTTTCAGTCAATAGACATACTAGCATTAGCTTATACACCTTATACAAATAGTAATTTATGCATAGTTTTAGATACTGACTTTGCCTTTAAACTTGAAAAATGCCTATTAACGACCAGACTACTATGACAAACAATATCTCCAACAACAATCAATTAAGTATCGAAGATAAAGACCGCATCATCATGATGGCATGGGAAGACCGAACTCCATTTGAAGCTATCGAAGCTCAATTTGGATTAAAAGAAAAAGACGTGAAACAGCTTATGCGAGAATCTCAAAATCCGAAAAGCTATAAACGCTGGCGGGAACGCGTCAACGGTCGAACAACAAAACTTGGCAAATTGAGAAACAAAAATGTAACCCGTTTTAAATCAACAATTCAAAAGTGGTAGGTCTTATAAAGTGGTAGGTCTCACAAAGTGGTAAGTCTCATAAAGTGGTAGGTCTCATAAGTTGTATCAAAAACAAACACATCCACTATGCAGGTGGATGTGTGTCTCAACAAAAACCGTGTTGAGGTGTAGAAAGGGAGTATGTGCTTGCAAGGGGGGCAGAGAAACAAGCACTGGTGTTATGTCTGGGTAGACACTATCTTTAAAAAAGATGTACTAGAAACATAATTTAGCGCATCAAGAAAAAAGCGAAGACTAATCCCCAAAGGCAGGCAGCTAGAACCCAACCAAATTGCTGCAAAATCTTCTGACCTGAGAGGTGAACATTGATGACAATTGCATCTGAAGCGTTATCTGGATTAGGTGTGTCGGTAGAAGTCTGAGTAGTAGTTTGACTGACAGTAGGTGTACTAGAATTTTTTACGCTACTTGATTGACTAACTCGTTTATTAATTGGCTTAGCTAGAACTCGATTTCCTAAAAATGTTGGGTGAAAAACACTCTGAATATCTGGTTGATTTATCATAATTATTAGTATGCCTTATTATTTAAGGTATTACTATGTAAATGTTCACATTACAGCTATATTCACTTCAAAGTTTGTGCTTGAAATCACAGAAAAGCCTGTTAATACAAGGATTTACGGGTTTACACCAGGCACGAAAATATCCTTAATAACCAGCTTGAATTGTTAGGTGCTCAACCATACTCCACTTTAAGCTTGGTATTTCCTAAATGCATTCACGATAGAAATACACTCGACTTTTTTAATGATTTAAGCGAGATTGGTCTTACACCATCTATTTTTTCAGTGGAATTTCCGATACACTTAAGCATGG
>CALGZD010000140.1 GCA_937934635.1 uncultured Deinococcales bacterium | reverse complement strand
GGTAAAGGTGGTGGATCGATTTCACCAGAAAGCAAACGAATAAAGTAGCTGATGCTTTCATCATTTGGTGAAAGTGCCTGCGCCCTACGCCAAAAACGCAGTGCTAAGACATTATCACCAAGCTCTTGGTAGGTTCGTGCTGACCAACGGAAGGCGTCAACATAATCGCCATTTAGCTGACTTGCACGTACAAAGCGCTCGTTGGCAGCTTGTAATTGCGCTTGTTCATAAAGTCCAAGACCTTCAATCAGTAATTGCCCAGCCTCATTACCCCAACGCACTTGCTCCTCGGCCACAGTTATAAAGTACTGTACCGACTCATCAGTCGGATCTAATTGATAAAGCTGACGCCAAGCTGGCAAGGCTCTTGCAGGTAAACCTGCGTCAATTGAGGTACGTCCTACCCAACGCCAAGCCTCTGTGTAGTTTGGGTTTGCTCTGGCTGACGTTTCAAATGCATTGATAGCTTCGATAAGTTGACCCTGTTGGTAGAGCTCGAGCCCCTCGTAGTAGGCGTCACTGGCAGCCGTGCCAATCGATAGCTCGAGCTGAGCACGCTCATAAAAATATTGTGCACCCTCTAAACCACGGTCAGCAGCCGTTTTCCAGTATTCAGCAGCTTTTTCAGGATTGCCTGTTTCGTTGTAGATTCTCGCTATCCAGCGAACTGCACGCTCATCCATCGGGTTAATTTGGTTCACCGCTTCATAGTAACCAAGCGCAACTTCGTAATTTTGGAATTCATAAAATGAAAAACCCAAATCATTACCCACAGTTGTCAAAATATCTATAAGCGTTTGATCTAGTTGTCCGCCTGCAAGTACATACTCACGACCAAACTGCCATGCTCTGCTATCCCACATGACATCGTGATAGGCCACTGTTGCAAAGTAAAGAACATCCAAATCTGTAGGATTCGCTGTGTAGGCATTATTTAAGTGAACAAATACCTCACGCCAAATAGGCTGATCAAAGGTGTTCTGGACATTTCTATAGGTATTTCTAGCTTCTTGTGCTTTTTGTCTGGCAAGCTCTAAGCTACTTGATTGTGCCAAGCCTAAACTTAAGCTACTTAAGACTAAACTCAAGCAAAGTAATAAACCCAGTCTTTTTAAACCCAGCCTTTTTATACCCAGTCTTTTTAAACCTATATACCGTTTTGCGTCTAAATCTTGAATCATATCACTAACCATTAGGTATGCCTCCTCCAAAGGTAACTATTCCTACTATACTTACGATATTAACAACTAGATGTTTATAACTAGCATGTTTACAACTATTTGTATTTGCTATATGCCTTTTGCTGTAGCCCCACAACATGCATATATTGCCAAATGTAGTTCTATTGTAGAGGCATTTTCAATGAGAGAGTGTGAAGATTTGGTGTTAAAAACACATTTACACAGAGATTATTTAGAGATTATTTAGAGATTCCTTAAGGTATTTGGCGTATTTGTATGCGTATTTATATGCACATTTATATGCATATTTACATATAGTCTCGGCTAGTCTCGGCTGCTTATGCTATCCAAAATAATGCCTCTAAAACAAACTTAGTGTATCACCAGAGCAAATATTCAGGTGTAACACAGATAAACAAGGTGCTAAACTAATTGCGCTCAAGAAACTTCAACCAACTCAGTTGAAGTTTTCAAAAAGAATTATTTTCTAGCGTTTTGCCACATTATTTGCCACACTATTTGCCACATTGGAGGGCTAAATGAAAGCACCCGTAAGAGTTGCCGTAACTGGCGCAGCAGGTCAGATTGGCTATGCACTTCTTTTCCGTATTGCATCTGGAAGCATGTTAGGTCCAGATCAACCTGTTATTCTTCAACTTTTGGAGATTACACCAGCTATGAAGGCTGTACAAGGCGTTGTCATGGAACTAAATGACGCAGCTTTCCCTCTTGTACATGACATCATCGCTACAGATGACGCAAATGTTGCCTTTAAAGACACAGACTATGCACTACTTGTTGGCTCGAGACCACGCACAGCAGAAATGCAACGTAAAGACCTGATTCAGGCTAACGGTCCAATTTTCACAGGACAAGGTAAAGCTCTGAATGACAATGCAAGCCGTGATGTCAAAGTGTTAGTCGTAGGCAACCCTGCAAACACAAACGCTCTAATTGCCATGAGAAATGCGCCAGACCTATCTCCTTTTTGCTTCTCTGCCATGACTCGCCTAGACCATAACCGTGCGATCAGCCAGCTAGCAGAAAAAACAGGTGCTATCAACAGTGATATTACCAAAATGATTGTTTGGGGTAACCACTCTGCTAGCCAAGTTCCAGATTTGCACCACGCTATTGTTGCGGGTAAAGCAGCTACAGACCTGACAGATACCGCTTGGGAAAAAGATGACTTCATCCCAACTGTGCAAAGACGTGGTACAGCCATTATCGAAGCAAGAGGACAAAGCAGCGCAGCGTCAGCAGCGTCAGCAGCCGTTGATCACATGCGTGATTGGGCACTCGGTACTAACGACGGTGATTGGGTAAGTATGTCGATTCCAAGTGATGGCAACCCTTACGGCATTGCTGATGGCATCATCTACTCTTTCCCTGTGACTGTTAGCAACGGTAAAGCGACCATTGTCGAAGGTCTTGAATGCAATGACTTCATAAAAGAAAAAATGAAGGCAAGTGCTGATGAGCTATTAAGCGAACGCTCTGCAGTTGAAGACCTTTTATAAAGAACAGTTCAAGCATTTATGATGAGTGACTCCATAAAAAGGAGTCACTTTATTTTTTATACAAAATATACCAACAAGCGCAAATTTGCTGATACTACATCTCACAACACACCTCACAACACACCTCATAATGTGTCTTCACACACAATACCGATAAGGATATTTGATGGTAGCTCTTAGGCTTTTTGAGAATTATACTATTTATGTTTATTTTGTTCTATGCTATCTTTTTATTCTAGTACCTTCTTCTATCTCTAACATCATGTATAACTTATAATTTCGGGTACTTATAATGCGATACTTGATAATGCGTTACTTTTGAAAGATTACTATCTCTTTAAGATTACTCGGGGGAAATATGCTGTTAGAGGAAAAACTTGATGTACAAGTAGATGGTAAAGACATTTACGTGTACACACTAAAAAATGATTACGGTACTGAAGTTAAGCTTATCAACTTTGGTTGTACAGTCCTTTCTATTAAAACCCAAGACAAAAACGGAAACTTTGATGATATTACGCTTGGTTTCGATAGACCTCAATCCTATTTTGGACCTCACCCATACTTTGGCGCACTCGTTGGTCGTTTTGCAAACCGAATTGCAAACAGTCAATTCGAGCTAGAAGGCAAGACCTATACGCTCACCTCAAATGACGTTGGAGGACATCACTTGCATGGTGGACTAAAAGGTTTAAGCCACCGTGTTTGGACACCTGAAACAATGTCTGTGGGTAAAGACCCTAGTGTGAAGTTGAGTTATATCAGTGAAAATGGTGAAGAGGGCTATCCTGGTCAACTGAGAACAAATGTAACCTATACCCTTTCAGATGAAAATAGGTTATTGATTGATTATTACTCAAGCACAGACCTAACAACGCATATCAACTATAGCCATCACAGTTATTTCAACCTTGCAGGACAAAATAGCAAAAACAATAGCATTTTAGACCACATCATTCGAGTGAATGCTGACAGCTATACACCTATAAATAACTTGCTCATTCCAACAGGTGAGATAGCGGATGTTTCAGGAACAGCGTTTGATATGCGTGAAGCGCAAGCTATCCGTAAAGTTATTAATGGTGACGGTAGTGAAGCCACTGAAAAACAGCTTAAATATGCAAGTGATGGACTAGACCACAACTTTGTTATCAATAAAGGACCATACAAATCTCGCTTTGCTGCGGAAGTTATTGAACCGACCTCTGGACGCCGCATGGAAGTCATAACAACACAACCTGGCTTACAGGTATACACGGGTAATATGCTTGAGGGTATCGAAGGTAAAAATGGAAATGTGTATAACAAGTACAGTGGTCTTTGCTTGGAAGCACAACACTACCCCGACACACCCAATCAATCCCACTTTCCATCATCAAAAATTACCGTTGACAAGCTGTATCTCCACCAAGTGATTTATGCATTTGATATAATTGATGATAGTATCTAGAAGAATAACAAAACAGTTAAAGTAGCTGGTCAGACATTAGGTACTCGACATTGCTAGACCTGCCACTTGAATATAACTGAAAGATTTGGGTCGGATGAATCAGTTTTTTCTTAACTTGTGGGATCGCTTTGGGTTCTTGCCGTTTTTAACGCAGCTCGAGCCCATGCCAAAACACCTACTAAAACAAGCTCTTGATAAAGAAACACTTCGTTTAGCTAGAGTTATTAGCTTGGGTATTATCGCCTACTATGCTTTACTAATCATACCTTATGTGTTTCTTACCGAGAGTGAAAGTCAGCAAGCTCTTTTACTGTCAACCAGTCTTTCTATAGCTTTACTTCTGGCATTTTTTGCAAGCACCTACCTACCTTTCACAAATCGTTATGCTATGCCCATGTCTGTACTAGCATCCCTGATACCACTTACCAACACACTTTATAGGCTTTATATTTTAAACGAAATTGTTATTACGATTAGCCTTATCATTGGAATAATTGCATTAGCAACAATTGCTTTAGATACAGTGTGGTTATTTTGTGTAGTAACATATACATGCTTAGGTTGGCTGTTTGTTATTAACCAAACAAATTCTAAGCAAGCCTCCTACACTGAATTTGATTTGCTATATTACGCAGCAGCACTAGCCTCAAGCGCTTTAATTGCTATTTTAATATGTAGAACACGATACCACACTATCAAAAACTATAGTAACTTACGGTGGCATGAAAGCTTACAACGAAAAGCATTAGAACATGCACAGGAGGACTTAAAAGCACAAAATGCCGAACTCACCCAAATAGATGAATTGAAATCTGCTTTTCTAGGTAATATGTCACATGAGTTGCGTACGCCATTAGCTGCAATCAACGGCTTCACAGAAGTATTGCAAGCCGAAACCTTTGGAACACTAACTGAAAAACAAAAAAATTATCTGGCAAATATTTCTATTTCAGGTAAACAACTTCTTGACATGGTGAACAATGTTTTGACCTTGTCAAGTTTCGAAGCAAATCAATTACCTATGCGCCCAGCACACAATTCTATTGAAGAAGTTATCACAACTTCACTCAATGTACTTAAACAATCTATAGATGACAAAGGTTTAGATGTTAAGTTATCGCTATATACAAATGAAAAGGCCTACTTTGATTCAGTTATGCTTAACCAAGTAATGCTTAATTTACTCAGCAACGCAATCAAATTTTCTGGTAATAACACAGCTATAGAAATTAAATCCTCCGCTTCAGAAAATCACCTAACTGTTGAAGTTGTTGATTCTGGTATAGGTATATCACAAGAAAACCAAGCCCTACTCTTTTTACCTTTTTCGCAAGTGGATAGTAACTATAATCGCCGTCACAAAGGTGCAGGGTTAGGACTAGCACTTAGTAAACAGATTATCGAAAAACACGGTGGAGAGATGTTTGTTGATAGTAAGCTTGGTGAAGGAAGTACTTTCGGATTTAAGATTCCACAGAATTCACAAAATCTAAAGCAAGCTGTTCTGGAACCAGTCGGAATACCTTTTTCAGAAGAAAAAACTAATGTTCAACCTAAAAACCAACCGCACTCAAATACCAGTTTGCGATAGCATCTCCAAAGAAAAGTGCTAAAACACAACCAAGCATTAAAGATGGTCCAAAGGGAATCTGTCTACCGCCACCAAAAAAGCGTCCGATAATACCACCAAAGGCACCAATAAATACTGCTAATAAAATAGCAACAATCAACTTTTCCCAACCAAGCACAATACCCATCAGTGCAGCAAGATTGACATCACCTAAACCCATAGCTATTGGCTCATCAAGATAGTCAGACTCTTCATCTTCTAGAAATTCTGTGCCTGTAAATTCTGTGCCTGTAGGTTCTGTACCTGTAAATTCTGTGCCTATAGATTCTGCTTCTTTTGTAATTAAGTTATAAATCCACCAACTACATAGGCCCACAACCGTCACTGCACCAGATGCTATGAAAAAACCTTGAATAGCACCTAATGGAGACAAAAAGGGATTGTAACTAAACCCAGCAATCAGCAATGCAACTAAGCAAAAACCATAGATAATACCTTCTGCAAGTCGAACTGTTCTTTTGGTGACTAGGTTAACAACAAATGACACCATCGCAAAAATCAGTCCAATACCCCAACCACCAACTGCACCACCTAAAGCAGCCAAGTTAACCTGATCCATACTAAGTGGCCAGTCACGCTCTTGAGTATCTCGAAAGCCTCGCAATACAAGACTACCAATACGGTTAATCATGGCTATTATCCCTGCACCCAAGCAGCCAGCAAAAAGCGCTTGAGAGAACGTAGGCAACTGCGGATCTTGGTAAATGAACGTACCAATCAAACCAATTGCAATTGCAGGAAAGGTAAGGCTATTTGGCAAGATTTTGTGGTCGAGATCGATGAAGGACATCATCAGCATCATGGCAAAAACAATCAGCAATGGAAAAACTGAATAGCCACTTTCGGCAATCGGAAAACGCATGACTAGTGCGAAAAAAAGCATAGCCATGAGTAACTCCACCATCGGGTAGCGCCAAGCTATAGGTGTTCTACAAGACTTGCATTTACGACCTTGAACTAACCATGAAAAGACAGGCACAAGCTCTAAAGGACTTAAGGTATGTTGGCAATTAGGACAGCTCGAGCGTGGCCAAACTACCGACCGACCTGCTGGCAACCTGTAAATCACGACATTTGCAAAACTTCCAATAAGCGCACCCACAAGGGTGATGTAAATAATCATAGTTAACTCAATCACGCTTCAATTATAGAAGCTTGGTCTTAACAAAAATGCAAAAAATGTGCTTCAGAAACACATCAGCAACACATCAGCAACACATCAAAAACACATAGGGCATTCACTTAATCTTAAACCGTATCTTAAAGAGCCTGTAGTCCTAAAATAAATCTTCAAAAGTTGCGCTACTAGCAAAGCTGTTTAATATAAAGCAAAATCAAAAATAAAACACATGTTTCTAACGAAATTAAGGTAAACTGCTACTCGTGCTAGACACACTCCTTCGCTTATGGGCAAACTTGTACACCCGCATTGGTCTCATTGTGGTGTTGTCTCTCATTGCAATTTGGTTTTTACAACAAACACAAATTGCTTGGGGTAGCTTTATCATTGCCTTTACAATCGCATATGTTGCTAACCCCTTTGTAAGCTGGTTTGAAAATAAGCGCTTCTTATCACGTAGTTCTGGTGTGTTTATAGTATTGACCTTTTTGATACTACTACTAGTTATTGTAGTTTTCCTACTCACCGTACTGGGTGCTGCTTTTACTAGAGATATCAATATCTTGCCTTTTATCCGCTGGATTCAGGGCTTACCAAACTGGGCAGAAAATGCTTTGCCATCTTGGGTTTTTAGCGAACAAAACTCTGACAATATCAATACTCTATTAGAAAATGCACGTACCAACTTAATTAGCTGGTCTCAAAACGTTGCCACTGGTTTTTTCAAAGGTATTGGTGGTTTTGTAGGCATCCTTTTGCAAGCAGGTTTGGTGCTTGTTTTAGCTGGTTATATTATGCAAAGCTTCCCAAGTATCACCAAAAATTTGCTAAAGATTTTTCCTCCAAGAAGACAAAAATTTATATCTGAACTTGGCGAAAAATTAGATATTGCAGTTGGTGGCTACATTCGTGCCAAGATAATCGAAGCAATTATTGTAGGGGCAGTTGTGTGGGTAACGCTCGTTCTCATTGGCATTGGATTTGGATTACCGTCAATGACGGAGCTGGCTCTGCCAATAGCAGTTGTTGCTGCGATATTAAACCCAATTCCTTACTTGGGTCCTGCTGTTGCAACGATTCCAGCCGTGCTTGTGGGTTTTGGCTTTGGCGTGGGCGATGAGATTACCGGGGATGAATTTGATCTGATACGTGGCATTATTACGCTTGTGGCGATGCTGGTAATTCAACAACTTGATGGAAACGTACTTGGACCATTGCTTTTACAGCAGAGTGTTAATTTACACCCTGTAATGGTTTTGGTGGCTTTGTTGGTGGGCTCGAGCCTCTTTGGTTTTTGGGGCTTATTGCTTGCTATTCCTATTACTGCCTTTGTCCAACTACTTTACAGCGACTACTACTTAACTAGCGACTGGTACGAAGGACGACCCTGGCATAGAAATCCTACAAATTTCGATGCCGATCAGGACAATCCCTATAAAGTGCCAAACTATAGCAATTCTCTCTATGGACCAGTACCCCCTCCAACTTACCAAACAGTCACTAATAATGCGCCAAATCTAGATTTACATCCTAAAACAACTACTAACGGGAACAGACAAAAAGCAGTAAGAGATACGTTTACAGATGAAAATGTTGCTAGTGCTATTAATGACCCTACTAAAACAGCCCCGCTTGAAACAGCCCCTATTAAAACAGCACTAGAAAACACCCCTGATATTTCGAACAATCCAAAAACAAGCTAGGGAATAATTCTAGTTCCTGCCTCCCCCTCAAGAACTTGAGTAATACTTTCCGCTTTGCGCCCATCTGCAATTACTGCAAATTCTGCGCCTTGCTCTAATGCACGAGTAGCAGCTTCTACCTTAGGAATCATCCCTCCAGCAATGCGCCCATCTGCAATACGCTCCTCTATATCTGTTTGACTCAATTCAGCAAGCAAACTTGTTTTATCTTCTGGATTATCAAGCACACCAGGTATATCACTTAAAAATATAGCAGGACTTTGCAAGCTACCTGCGACCGCACCCGCTACGCTATCTGCATTCACATTGTAAACACCATCCCCAGCTTCTGTCGCCGCAATGCAAGCAAGTACAGGAATAAGATTCTGTTGCATAAATGCGAGTAGTAAAGCCTTGTTGACCTCAGTCACATCACCAACCAAGCCAAGTTCACCACCTTGTGCTTGTTTTGCAACTACAACATTTGCATCTCGACCACTCAAGCCTATGGCATCACCAATTTCCTGACTAAGTTGTTTATTTAGGTAAGTTAAGGCTTGCTCAACAATTGGCAAACTTTGAGCATCAGTAACTCGTAGCCCACGCACAAATTCACTTTCGATGTTTGCTTCTGCCAACGCAGCTTTTATAAATGGTCCACCACCATGCACAACAACTGGAGCATAATCGTGCTCTCGGAGGCTACTGATTTCATTTGCAACTTCTTTGCGAAGCACTTTGTCAGTCATAGCACTACCGCCGTATTTAATAACTAGCTTTTTCAACATATCCGACATGTATCTATCCTGTCATGAAGCTACACCCTTTGTGTATGGACTAGTAGTGGTGTGTACGGACTAGTTGGCTAGTCTAGTAGTTACGGACTAGCAGACTAGCGCATCAAGAAGATGCTTTTAACCCTTATATGTAAATCCTTATATGCAAATCCCTATATGCAAATCCTTATATATAAATCCCTATATGTTTCAAATAGTCTAGTAGATTATTATGAACATTTGACACTGGTTTCAAACTCTAAACTCTTCTAGGCTTAGAAAATCAAGTTACTAGTTTTTAAATAGGCAAATAAATACAAAACTAATACGAAGGAGTAAAAATGAAAATTTTAGTTTTAGGTGGTGATGGTTTTTGCGGTTGGCCAACCTCGTTGCACCTATCAGCCATTGGTCACGACGTAACAATCGTTGATAACCTCAGCAGACGCAACATAGATAATGAATTAGAGGCAGACTCTCTCACACCTATCAAGCCAATGGGTACAAGACTAGCTGCATGGAAAGAAGTGAGTGGCAAAGACATCGCTTTCCATAATCTAGACTTATCTGTTGAATACGACCGCTTTCTAGCACTTCTCAAAGAAGAACAGCCAGACACAATCATTCACTTTGCTGAACAACGTGCGGCACCTTACTCCATGAAGTCAGCAAATCACAAACGCTACACCGTAGATAACAACATCGGTGCTACGCACAACGTGCTTTGTGCAGTCACCGAAACAGGTCAAGACATTCATATGATTCACCTTGGCACAATGGGTGTTTACGGCTATGGTACAGCAGGCATGAAAATTCCTGAAGGTTACTTAGATGTTGAAATCGTGACTGATGAAAGTCAGCGCATCGAGCAGCAAATCCTTTACCCAACCAACCCAGGTAGCATCTACCACATGACCAAAAGTCTTGACCAGCTTTTATTCGCTTACTACAACAAAAATGATGGCACACGTGTAACCGATTTGCACCAAGGCATTGTGTGGGGAACACATACACGTGAAACTAAGTTGGACGAGCGCCTAATCAACCGATTTGATTACGATGGCGACTATGGCACTGTTCTCAACCGCTTTTTGATGCAAGCAGCAGTTGGCTATCCACTAACTGTTCACGGCACAGGTGGTCAAACAAGAGCGTTTATACACATAGAAGATACAGTTCGTTGTATTCAACTCGCTGTTGAAAACCCACCAGAAAAAGGCGAGCGTGTACGTATCCTGAATCAAATGACCGAAACACACCGTGTGCGTGACTTAGCCAAGATTGTTAGTGACCTAACAGGCGCAGAAATTAGTAATGTCGCAAATCCTCGTAAAGAAGATGCTGAGAATGACTTACACGTTAAGAACGACTTATTCATAGATTTAGGGCTTAAGCCAACCACACTAAGTGATGGCTTATTAGCAGAAGTTGCAGAAATTGCTAAAAAGTATGCTGACCGTGCAGATTACAGCAAGATTCCTTGTGTTTCTGCTTGGACGGATGAGCAGCGTCAGAACCTTGAGAAAGAGCAAAACGCTGAGCCTCAAAAAGCTTAATTAGCTTTCAATAAATCAACTTTAGATGCCTCGCTTTTTATCATAAGCGAGGCATTTTCTATTTTCATATCAAGACCTAAAAACCAACGAAAATCTAGCTCTATGACCCATTCAGCATCTACCTAAATGGCACTCTTGACACCTATATCGCAAGGCTTATGATAGAACCAATCATTAAAGTATACGTACTTAATAGGAGGCTGTATGAATTTACCTTCAGAAGCACATGTAGTTATCATTGGTGGAGGCATCATCGGTACGAGTGTTGCTTATCACTTAACTAAAATTGGCATAACAGATGT
>CALGZD010000139.1 GCA_937934635.1 uncultured Deinococcales bacterium | reverse complement strand
CACACTCGATGGTGGCTTTTCAGGTGCAAGCAGACGCATCTTAACTGCCTTTCCAGAACACATCCCAAATGCATCTACAGAACTCATAACAGTTTACTATGCAGATGGTTCAGCAGACAAACTACGTGACCTACTTTTTAGTAAAAGCATCTCCCCCAATCACATCGGTGATGTAGTTGCACACTTCGATGGTAGTGCAGCGGTTTTGCTTGCAAGCGAAAAAGAAACTATAGAAGGTCTTTCAGAGTTAAGTATTATAGATGCTAGTGACATCAAACAAGGCAAAACTCGTGAAGAGTTAATCATTGCGCCTGCTTTACGTGTGGATGCACTTGGCGCAAAGGCCTTTAAAGTATCGCGTTCTTACTTTAGTAAGGGCATCAAGAACAGCAAGGTTTTTGTCAACGGCAAAGTTGTGAGCAAAGCTGCCAATGTTGAAGTTGGTGATGAGGTTTTTGCTGATGGTCTTGGGAGGTATCAAGTTGTTGAGGTTCGGGGTGAAACTAAGAAGGGGAATCAGAAGGTTTTGTTGAATGTTGAGATGAGTCCCAAGTCCAAAGGGTAATATTTTTTAAACTGATTAGATACAATAAATGTGTGAAAAATTTATAATCATAATTCATCACACATACTCACTACTGATGTAATAGTATAAGATGTGAATACTTAATTATTAAGGTACTTACATTTCAAGGGAGCACGCATAGCATGTTTAAGACAAATAAAGTCATCAAGTTTATAGATCTATTTGCTGGCATGGGGGGCATACGATTAGGCTTAGAAGAAGCTTGTCGCTCGTATAATTTAGACTGTCAATGCGTACTTACATCCGAAATCAAAGAATCTGCGATTAAAGCCTATACTAACAATTTTTCTGATGAACACTTAGTCGGTGACGTAACTCTATTGGATGTTAAAGATATTCCTGATTTTGACTTTCTATTAGCTGGATTTCCTTGCCAACCCTTTAGTAGTGCAGGAACTAGACAGGGATTTCAAGATACTAGAGGAACTCTATTTTTTGAAATTGAACGTATTTTAAAAACAAAACAACCCTATGGCTTTTTACTTGAAAATGTCGAAGGACTTGTCAATCATGACAAAGGTCAAACACTTGCCACAATAATTAACAGCCTGAAGAACTTAGGATATAAGGTTAACTGGAAAGTTCTCAATTCAAAAGATTTTGGTGTTCCACAAGACCGAAAAAGAATTTTTATTGTTGGAACTACTGATACTGATATACCTTTAGATAGTTTCGAAGTAAAAAAGTCTATCCTCAGTAACATTCTAGAATCAGATCTGCCCCTACTAGAAACCACTTTCACCAAAACACTTTTAAAACACTACAAAGCTAAAGAACTCGAAGGTAAAGCTATCAAGGATAAACGTGGTGGTGCTGATAATATTCACAGTTGGGATATTGAACTCAAAGGCAAAGTATCCAAAGCGCAGAAACAAGTACTCGAAATGATCTTAAGAGTACGAAGACAAAAAAAATGGGCAGAACAAAAAGGTATTGCTTGGATGGATGGTATGCCTCTCACATTAGATGAAATCCAAACTTTTTATAATCCACCAAATGTAAATCTCAAAGAAATACTAGATGATTTAGTTGAAAAAGGTTATTTGCGGTTTGAACATCCAAAAGACTTGTATGAGGTCGATGGTCGCAAGGTAAGACAATATGCAACTGACAAAGCGAAAGGATATAATATAGTCGTCGGTAAATTGAGCTTTGAAATCAGCAAAATACTAGATAGTAATGGCATATCACCAACATTAGTAGCCACAGATGTAAACAAATTAGCTGTAGTTGATGGTCTAGGAATTAGGAACTTATCTATACGTGAAGGTCTTAGACTATGTGGTTTTCCTGATTGGTATGAACTAAATTTACCAAGTGCCAAAGCTTACGACTTACTTGGTAATACCGTTGTTGTTCCTGTTGTTGAAGAAATTGCTCAACGTCTTGTAGCTGCAATTTCAGCAAAGCCTATACCGATTGCGATTGACACAACAAATACCCAACAACCTTTATTTAGCACAACATAGTCCTATAAAGCACTACCTGTGTAAAATCTATAGTTTTCTTCAACTATTTCAAACCAATCTTGCGCTGTGCTTTCAGTTTTCTCGTATTGCAAAAGCATTTCATGTAACGCTTTAACAAAATCTCTTCGACTATTGAAAGGTTTATACGTTGCTCTTGATGAATACCAAGATGCAGGTCTAATGTTATGAATTACACCCTGCTTATTTTGAATTCTTAGTGGGCGATCTTTCATTACACTTGTTATTTCCCATATCTTTTTCAGCCATATATCCTTTACCGAAAATACATAGTTTTGGTGCGTATAGGAAAAGATAAGATAATCAGCATCTAGCCTATAAGCTTTAGTTTGCAAAGAACGATGGTATGCATCAAAATTCGCAACATCAAAATTTGCACTTGCGTTACTATCAAAAGTCTTAATCTCAAGTAATTCCGTGGTATCGGAATCAGGCGATAAAAACAAATCTGGGAACTCTTGAGAATTTTCTGGAGTACGAAAGTTAATCGCATTACGGTCAAGCCAACTTTCCAACCATTCTTGAAATAGGTATCCTATTGAGCTTTTTTCTTTAATAACAACCTCAATAGAATCAAATTCAAATGTAATCCTGCCTGTAGAATTTTTGATATTACTGGCATTTAATCTGTCAAAAATTTCTTGAGCTTTTACTCCATACACTCTAGAAACGTAACCCAAAAACCACCTAATACTTGTTAGAATTAATATTGTCATACGCATAAACAGGCTAAGAAGTAACTATAAACTGGTTCAATATGTTCTTAGAATTATACGACGTTCTAACAGATAAACATTGAATGGAGCAAAATATAGATGCTTAAACTCAACCAAATTGACCTAATCGTCTCAGACGTACCAACCGCAGCTCAATTCTTTAAAAAACGTCGTAGGTATGGAACTCAAAGAAAGCGGTCCTCGCTTCGCAAAACTCACTTCAAATAACTTTATACTCATGCTCAGCCCAAACGCAATGATTCCAATGCAAAATTCACAAGGAATCATCCTTCACTTTGAAGTTGAGGACGTAGAGCAATCATTAGAAACTGCTGTATCAAAAGGTGCTAAAGTACTTCTTGAATACACCAAAACAGATTGGGGAACTGCATCAGCTATGATTCAAGGACCTGAAGGCATTGTCATAGATTTCTACAAAAATACTTAGCTCCAACATTATTAATCAAAAACAAAAACTTGGACAAATTTATAAACCGCAATATCGTAAGATACGTTTATGATTGATGAAATTTGGGTACAACCCTCAGTACATTTCTGGCTTGGTAGTGCAGTTCTCGTAACTACACTTTTAAGCATCGTCTACACACTCTATGCTGCTATTCGCAACATAGCCCCAAACCGTACACTTTATGCTATTTTCCTACTTGCACAACTCAGCCTCATGCTACAAGTCCTCGTTGGAATCAAGCTACTTGACCAAGGTCTTGGTCCTTTACAGCTTTATATTCATTATCTTGGTGGCTTAGGTGCATTTTTCTTTTATCTACTTTTTTACTGGCTACCAGAAAACATCAAACAAAAACGTTGGACTGCTTTTGTCTTGAGTGGCAGCGGTTTTTTGTTTGCACTGATGGCATTCACTATCGGTAGTTCTTACGTTCCTTAGGTCACACTAACTATGTCTGAAAATGAATACGAAAATTATGTAATCCACCCTCGTTATGGTCAGGGTCCTCACATCACAGGTTTAACCATCCCAAACCTAGATAACCCTAATACCCCCAGACCTAAGGGCTTTATCTTGGATACTGCTGTTCGAGCTAATATAGCAAAACTACCGTATGCAATCTTTCCGACAGAACTTTACCATGACCTAAAAAGAGTATGTCGCACATGTAATCAGAAGTTTATATTTTTTGCTGAAGAGCAACAATACTGGTATGAAGACTTAAAACTACCTCTCCATGCTGATGCCGTTAACTGCGTGATATGTAGGCGCAAAACACGTGAGTTAAAAAACTTAAAAATACGCTATGACGACTTAGTCCATCAAAGACGGACACCTCTCGAATCAATTGAGCTCATCGAAAATGCCATCGTCTTAATTGAAGAAGGTATTTTTGCAAAAAAGATTGTTAGCAACCTTAAGTACATTGCTCGTAGTGAGCCTG
>CALGZD010000138.1 GCA_937934635.1 uncultured Deinococcales bacterium | reverse complement strand
CCCACACCTTTCAAAACCAAATCTTCAGAATCAAACATTAGGTTGTTACACATTTCCAAAGCAAAGTCAGTGAACTCACCTGAGCTTGCAACCTTGCGAGTAAAGATGACCACACTCATGCGCTTGAGCCACATGTCGCTGTCTTCATTCCAAGAACGTATGAGAGGCTTTAAGTCTTCAGGATGATTAAAGAGGATGTCCCGCAGTAGTGGGTTGGCAAAGGCATCCACCTTGCTCCAACCGTGTATGCAGCGGACAAGCTTATCCAAATCCTCAAACTTGTCTGGAGAAAAGTATTCAGGAAAGCTTTCTAAGATGTATAAGCCGATGTGCTGCTGCTCACCGTATTTTGATTCAATCAGTTTGCTAGCAAGCTGGTACTGTGCCTCTTGCTCTAAACTGCGGATAGCCTTGCGGTGCTTTGCAAAGATTGCTTTCTTGGCATCAGCACGTACCCCATAGCTTTTGTAACGTGGGTCTGGCTCGTTAGCATCGGCAACATAAGGACTTTGCTTACCAGCTTCTTCTAATTCTTTAACAATAGATTTGGCGGTAGATTTAGTGATGGATGTGTATAGATTCATAAGAATTATTATTGGTCTAATGCTTAGTTAAGCATTGATGCCTAAACTTAAGTGTAGATAAGATATGACTATAATAATCAAATCTTCGATACGATTGAGCGTTATCTAATATGAAAACTACGCGCGTAAAAACTACTCACAGGGAAGCTAAGTATTAATGAGTCAAAAGCAGCTTGAAAACTACATCAGCGAATTACAAAGTTTGATTGCTGAGGCTGAATCCAACAACACGCCTCCACCGTTTAAACGTGGTTCCTTTATCGTATCAGCAATCGCTGATGAGGTTGAGATGGATATTGCTAATGTCACGGAAGAAGATGCCATTATCATTGTGGCTGACCTAAACCATATGGGCATAAATGCAGTCATGCGAGATAGCGTGATTTGTAAACACTGTGAACAGCGTGTGCCAAAACAGAGCTTTTGTATAAGCTGTCGCAAAAAATTAGTTCACTAAATTTTTTCTGGATAAAATAAAAAAGTTGACCCCCCAAAAAGTTGACCCCACAGTGGGAACTGTAGGGCCTGAGAGGGAATGAACTCCGATTATGTTCTATTGTCTTGATTGGGATTTTAAACATAATTTTTTGTTCATACCAACGCTAGTTTAGGATGCAAACGCTAGTAAAGCCTTAATGAACACTGACTGCAATCTTACTTCTGTTTGAGCACTTTGAACATTAAGTTGTTGTTTTACTTAATGATTTAGTTTTTTCTAAAAGCGTTCTCTAATGCTAAAATGAAAAAACAGCACCCTTGACCCCTATTTTTAGCCCGTGATACGCTTTGCCAGATAATTTTTGGTAATATACATGATTTTGCATACTCAAATATGTATTTTGCTTAGTAGGACATAGTTTCTGTATAAATATGCAGTAGTATGTATGTTTTATACATAATCTTGCTTAATAGCCATCTGAGGAGACATAATGATTACTGAAGCAGAGGTATTTTTAGCCGCTGAAGGAGAGATGGAAGGGGCAAAGCTTAGACTGGCGGGATTCAGAGATATTCCACAGCTTAGTAGCTTGTATCAGGAGGCTCGAGCTGGTACGGAAGCAAACCATGAAGCTGAAACTGAGGCAGCTATGGAGTCTTGGCTCGAGCAAGGCGGTGCTATGCTTCTAGAATTAAAAGATGGCAAAGTTCTTGGCGCAGTGCGTTGGCAAGAACACTCAAACGGTTGGCAGCTTGATCCAATTGCGACACTACCGTCTTATCGTCAGCGTGGCATTGGTCGCTGGCTACTTACGGTCGTTGAGTCTTTAGCTATTAAGCGTAATATTGCTTCTCTTCGTCTTGACTTAAAAAGCGAACAAAAAGAAGCACTGCCGTACTATCAACGTCTTGGTTATTCTAATCAACCCAATGGTGATGACACGATTCACTTACACAAGCGTGTAGGTGGTATTTGGCAAATGCAAAATGAGGAAACAGGTCAAGTTGCACAAGACGAAACCAATGATGAGGTTGAAGCGTTACAGGCTTAACTTTTAAAATTACTTAAAGCAATTCCACGATTAACTGCGACAGCAGTTAATCGGCGAGCGGAGTGCGAGTAAGAATAAAGCCACTCAGTGTGTACTGTTATTTCGTGGAAACGCTGTTACATATCAAAAGCGTCACCTCTATCATTTTTGAGGTGACGCTTTTTTCTTATCTGGTTTGTAGGATGAGCTAATGCCCATCAAGTAATCTATTCAGGCTTATAGACCTCATGCCGTACACTAATCTTTTCAATGTAATCATTATCTAAAGTAACCCCAATGCCAAAACCTTCAGGTACTTTTTGAATACCATCGGTAGCATCAAGAACTTCGTTAGTAATATCTTTTTCCCAGTAACGGCTTGCGCTAGAGGTATCACCAGGTAAGGTAAATCCAGCCAGTGAACTCAAGTGAAGGTTGTGTGCTCTGCCAATGCCAAGCTCCATCATGCCACCGCACCAGACAGGTGCTGCAAAACTTTCAGCAACCTCGTGAACACGTCTAGCCTGTCTGTGTCCACGTACTCGCCCCATCTTCACATTGATAACCCGACCAGCATCACCAGCAAGACCTTTACGGGCATCTTCTGGTGAATGGATAGACTCATCTAAACAGATAGGTGTAGCAAGTAGTTTTTGTAATTGCGTGTGGTCAACAAGATCATCATAGGCAAGGGGTTGTTCTATGTAGTCAAGCCCTAGTTCATCTAAATCTTGAAAGACACGTGCTTGGGTTAAGGTATAAGCACTGTTAGCGTCGACAGTCAGTGGCATGTCTGGAAGTGCATCTCTTACTGCACGAAGCGGTGCAACATCCCAACCTGGTTTGATTTTAAACTTGAGTCGGCGGTAGCCTTCCTCTTTGTGTCTTTGTGCAATCTCGACAGTTTCTTCGATGCTGTGCTGAATGCCTAAAGATGCGCCTACAGGTATTTCTAGATTTTCACCACCGAGTAATACCCAAAGTGGCATGTTGGCAGCTTTTGCTTGTGCGTCCCAAAAAGCACTTTCTAATGTGGCGACTGCCATATTATGTCCACGTATAAAGCGTAATTGATGTAAAAGTTGTGCAGGTGTTTCGAAGCTTTTGCCAATGACTTGTGGAATAACGTGTTGCTCTAAGCAGTCCCATGCAGTATCAACTGTTTCGTAAGAATAACCAGGGAAATTATGAGCTGTACACTCACCATAGCCTTCAACCCCATCGCTATGTAGTACCAAAACGATTTTGCGTAAAAATTGTTCTTCACCAAAACTGGTTTGAAAGCGAAAGCGTAAGTGGGTATGCAGTTCACGTAATTCAATTGCTTCAATTTTCATATACGGAGTCCTTAAAGTCGTTCTTATACTAAACTGAAAGATGAATGTCATAAAGATATAGTCGCAAAGATTGCGAAATAACCGAAGGATAAAGGCTTGAAAACCTTGTGTATTGACTGGGATTATGACATTTATGATTCACTTCGGTATTATACTATTCAACTTGTTTAATTTTGTTTTTAGAGTAGCATGATTCCCAAATCTGCATTAGTAACATTATCAAAAGAATAGTCAGAATCAAACGAAGAGTAAATCTGATTGCACCAAGCAAGGTTTTATTTGAAAAGGGACTGCTCAAAGTTGATAAAATTAGTAATTTAATAAGTCATGCTAATTTAATGCTGAACCTTATAAATTTGTAAAGCCTATTCTTAATGTGACATACCAGATTTTAAGATGTTTTTGTCTAATGATTTTTGTGTGAAATGCTTGAATATCGGTAAAAGAAAAAGCTATTAAATGCTGTCCTAGAGGCTGATAAAATGGTTTTCTAAAGTGAAGGATATCTTCGTTGTAAAGATAAAAAAGCTTTGGTTTTCAATTGTTAATTATGAGCTCAACTTAAAGCAACGGCAAATTTTTTGACCTCGTATCTAAAGTTTCTTAAACGTATCTTTCATAAATAATGCAGGGTTGAAGTTTAATAATGCTTGATGTCAGTACCTAGTGTCCTAATAGCGGAAGGACAAACTGACATCTTTTTGATAAGGCATTGAGGGCAGCAATGTGATTAGGTAATTACTGTTTTAGGGCAGCAATTCTGTAGTTATATCGAGCTTTTCCATCAATTCAAATCAAAGACTTGTCTTTAGTCAGTCGACTATCAGTCTACTAAAGGTCTTTGCAGTTTGGCAGACGTAAAGATTGGCATTAGGTAAATCGGCCAGTATAGCGCTTAAAGTCATAGCTCAACTTTTGTCTGGGCGACTTGGGGGGGCTATGCAACCCCTACTTTTTGGGGAATGGTAAGAAGGAAGGAAGACTGGAACATGATGAAAACATCACGAATCCTCTTCATAACCATCGTTGCACTACTCTTATCTATGTTGTTTATGGGGCAAGCGCAGTATGGTTCAAGTATGGGTGATAGTTGCCCAGACGATTCACGAAGTAGTATTACTAATCAGACAGATATGGATTGTGATACAGCGGACGCTACTAGAACTACCTATGTTAATTCATCTGGAATATTTCCAGATGTACCTGCAGGTTTTTATGCTGAAGAAGCAATCAGAATGTCTGTTGCTGCAGGTATTATCGTAGGTCGTACAGATGGCACATTTGATGGTTACGCTAACCTAACACGCTATGAGACATCGATTGTTATTGCACGTATGCTTAACAAATTTGAGAATGACATAGCAGCGGTTTTTCCAAGGTTAGAAAAGCTTGATAGTGACGTTCAGTCCATGAGAAGCGAACTTGCATCTTTAAAATCGCAAATGGCAGGTGTGAGTCCTTCAGGTAGTCAAGCAGGTATAGATACACAAGCTATGGATAGCTTGCGTTCTGTTGTTTCAAGTTTGCAGGGTAGAATTGTACAGCTTGAAAGTAGAGGCGTATCTAGTGGCAGCTCTGCAGGTAGTAGCACTTCAGGTGGTAGCACTTCAGGGGCAAGTAACAGCAATGAACTTGCAACCTTACGAGCAACTGTTTCAAGCTTACAGTCACGTCTTGCACAACTTGAAGGTATCGAACAGCGTATGGTTTCTCTTGAAGCACAAATTGCTAGCCTTTCAAGAAGTGGCGGTGTAGGTAGTGCGGGTGCAGCAGGTACAAGAGGTCCAGCAGGTTTAAGTTGTTGGGATCTAAACGCAAACGGTGTACCAGATCAAAATGAAGATCGTAACCGTGACGGTCGTGTAGATGCACTTGATTGCCAAGGTTCAGCAGGAGCGTCAGGACCAGCAGGTCCACAAGGTCCAGCAGGTTCACAAGGTCCAGCGGGACCAGCAGGTCCAGCAGGTCCACAAGGGTCACAAGGTCTAACTGGTCGTCAAGGTTCACAAGGACCACCGGGACCAGTAGGTCCAGCAGGTCCACAAGGTGCTAGAGGTCTAACTGGTTTGACTGGTGCTGCAGGCACTATGGGACCAGCAGGTCCAGCAGGTCCAAAAGGACAATCTGGTCCACCAGGTCCACCAGGTCCGAGAGGTCCAGTTGGTACACAAGGTGCTACAGGTCTTCCAGGTCCACCGGGACCAGCAGGTGCTATGGGTGTAGCGGGTGCTACTGGTGTAGCAGCTCCAGCAGTCAAAACAGATACAGTTACTATTAAAGCGCCAACGGCACCAGTTGCATGTTGGGATTCAAATGGCAACGGTATTGCTGATCCAGCAGAAGACAAGAACAATGATGGTCGTGTTAATAGTGCAGACTGTGGTGCAACAGCTACCCTCCAGCCTGTTGGACCAAAAGCTCTTGTAAGTTGTTGGGATCTAAATGCAAATGGTGTTGCAGATTCATCAGAAGATCTAAACCGTGATGGTAAAATTAACGCTACCGATTGTGGTTTTGACCCGAATACAACTATTACTGTAAAAGCAAATCCAAATGGTCTATTCTGTGGCTTTGATAATCTAGATATGTATGCTGGTGTTGGTGGCTACTATGATTTAGCAAGCCTTCAGCGTTTTGGTGTTCGTGCTATTGCTGGGGTAGAGAATCTATATATCTGTAATCTAGGTGCACGTTTGACAGTTGATTATGGTCGTCACTCAAAGTTTGAGTCTGGCACAATTGCAGCAGCTGGTCATTTGACATACGGTATCAACATCACTGAAGCACTAGGTGTGTATGCTGGTGTGGGTGCTGGTTACCAAGACAAGGGCATGTCAACGGCTGACAACGCAGCAACAACAGGTCTCTTTGTAGGTGGTTTAGTTGGTGTTGATTACTACTTCACAGATACACTAGGTGTTTTTGCAGAAGTTATGTATGACTACTATTTAAACCCACAACCAACTGTTAGCCCAGGTGCAAACTTTGCTTATCCTGCAGCTTTCCCAACAGTGGCTGTTGGTCTTAAGAACGACTTTAAATAAGCTATAGACAACTAAATTAGTAATTTCTTCTAGGCAGTGTTCAAACACTGCCTAGTTTTTTTATAGGTATTCTCGTTAGAATAAATCTAACTCACAACACTTTTGGAGAGTAAGAATGAATTGGACTGTATATCTATCAGGTGAAATACATACAGATTGGCGAGAACAAATTATGGCAGGTGCTAAAGCTCTCAATCTACCGACTATCTTTACATCAGCAGTCACTAACCACGATGCCAGCGATGCAGCAGGAGATATGCTAGCTGAGTCTGAAGAGGGGTTCTGGCGTGATCATAAGTCTTCAAAGGTTAACCGAATTCGTACCAAAACATTGATTGAAAACTGTGATATTGCTGTTGTGCGCTTTGGCGATAAATACAAACAATGGAATGCAGCATTTGACGCAGGTAGTTTGGCTGCATTGGGTAAGCCATA
>CALGZD010000137.1 GCA_937934635.1 uncultured Deinococcales bacterium | reverse complement strand
TGGTTTTTGCACTGGCGTTTGTAATGGCGTTTGTAATGGTGTTTGTAATGGTGTAGTGAGTACATGCCTGATAGAGGATTATGAAAGGTATTTGGCTACAATATTTTTCTGTGCTGTTGAAGGTAGCTTATCAACGATAGTTTGGCTAAAGTCTTTATGATTCTTTAGATGACTTAGAAAAATGACTCTTCTTTTTTGTGAACTACTAGTCCCCTGATACTCTATAGTGAGAATATAGCCAATGATAAAAATGTGTCTTACAGTGAATGATGTAATAGCTTCAAAAGGAATATCGGCAGCATTAAAGACACCATCAATATCTAGGTGTTCTTTGGTGATTCTGAAGTAACGAGATTGATTGATGAAGACGGCAACAACAAATAAAAAACCAGTGAAGTTAAAGTCCAATGCAAATGGTGCATTGTGTACGATTAAATCCAAATCCCAAAAGGATATAAAAAGCAGGAGTGCAGTGATAAGCCATCCGTAGGCAGTTGTGCCTTCCCAAGCCTGAATACTGTTACTGTTATCTGACATTTTTAAACCTTCTCCCAAGTTAGTGCAATATCTAGTGAGTCCAAGTAAGCTTCTAAACTGTGATTGTGCTTTGCTAGTTTATTGAGGAGATTATGGGTTGTTTCTAGAGATTGATAAAGTTCATCTTTTTGAATATACCCTGCTTCAAAGGCTGCAAGGAGTTCGTCAGTATCGTCAATAGTTGTGAATCGATTTTCGTAGACTAGTAAATCTAGATACAGGTCACGCATATGCCATGTGGTATTGCTTTGTTCGGTGACATTGACAATATCAATGTAGTAGGTGCAACGCTCTTCAATAGGTATATGGTCCTTCCAACCAAATTGTGTGACTGCAATATTTTCACTTGCCAGAATATGCGAGGCAATATGATTGATGTTTTTACCTTCAATAGGTAGAGACCAATACAGGCTTTTTTCAAAAAGCTGAAGCTGCTCTAATTTTCTTTTTGGTGGAGCGCCAGCTCGGTTGGTAATCATGATACCTTCTTGGAAATTAAAGGTTCGGGTGTTCACTTCGTGAATCATGCTGGCAGTATAACCTAAAAATTACCCCCAACTTCTATGGTAGGAGTTGGGGGTGGGGTTTAACAAATGTCTAAAAAGTTTTGAATCATTTCATGACCTGTCTCGGTCAAGATACTTTCTGGGTGAAACTGTACGCCCCAGATTGGATAGTCTTTATGTTTCATGCCCATATTGACAGTTTCGCCGTTTTCTTCAATCCATGCGTTCATTTGTAGTTCTTGGGGAAGGTCTTTTACGATAAGAGAGTGGTAGCGGGTCGCGGTGAGGCTCGAGCCCAATCCCTCGAACACCCCTGAGCCGTCATGATTAACAACACTCGTCTTACCATGCATGATAGTCTTAGCCCTAGTCACCGTTGCGCCAAATGCTGCACCAATACTTTGATGTCCAAGGCAAACACCAAAGGTGGGAATGTCTTGACCGTATTGTTTAATAACCTCTACTGAGTGTCCAGCTTCAGTAGGTGTACAGGGACCAGGGGAGACGATGATGCCATCAGGCTTAAGTGCTTTTATTTCTTTTAATTCAAATTGATCATTGCGCCACACGATTGGATCAACACCAGCTTCGCCTACATATTGAACTAAGTTATAAGTAAAAGAGTCATAGTTATCAATCATCAATATTTTTTTCATTAACTCAATCCCTCCGTGGCAAGCTCAACTGCCCTAACAAGTGCAGCTAACTTATTATTTGATTCAATATATTCAAACTCAGGATCGCTATCAGCCACAACCCCACCACCAGCTTGTAAGTGGATTTCGTTATTACAGATTGTTGCGGTGCGTAAAGTAAGCGCCATATCCATAGCACCTGTCGCGCTGATATAACCGAATGCACCAGCATAAGCACCACGACGCACGTTTTCTAATTCATCAATAATTTCCATAGCACGAATCTTAGGCGCACCACTTGCAGTGCCCATTGGCAAGGTACTGGCTAGCGCATCTAGTGGCGTCTTATCTTCCATCAACGTGCCACCCACTCTAGAAACGATATGCATCACATGGCTAAATTTTTCGATATACATAAGTTTGTCTTCGTCAGGTTTTACGCTGCCGTATTCACACACTCGCCCTAAATCATTACGCCCTAAATCCACAAGCATGATGTGTTCAGCACGTTCTTTTTCATCTGCTAAAAGTTCTTCTGCAAGTGCAGCATCTTCAGCCTCTGTTGCACCACGTTTACGAGTTCCTGCAATTGGCGAAGTTTCAACATAACGACCATCAGGACTTTGCACAAGACTTTCAGGACTACTGGCAACCAATGTCACAGGTCCAAGGTCTAGGAAACCAAGGTAGGGACTTGGATTAACCATGCGAAGTGCTCTGTAAAGTGCAAATGGGTCAATGCCCAACTCGGTGCTCATGCGTTGACTGGGCACAACCTGAAAGATGTCGCCAGCATGGATGTAGTCAACTGCTTTAGCCACAGCTTCCATATAGCCTTCTTTAGTAAAGTTGCTGCGCCATTCTGTTTTTACACCTGCTCTGTCCCCAGGTACACCAGGAAGAGGTCTACGGAGTCGGTTATAGATGCGTTCTACAGTTTGTTGTGCTCGCAGTTCGTCTGCTTCATTATCAACTTCTGCTGGAGCAACCACAAAGAGCTTTCTCTTGAGATGATCGAAGATAATCAGCGCTTCTGGTTCGATGTAGAGCATATCAGGAATATTTAATTCATCTGGATTGTTATTGGGTAGCTTTTCGTATAAGCGAATTAGGTCGTAGGACGAGTAGCCCACAGAGCCAGCCCAGAAACTTGGAAAGTCTGGTACATCAACAGTGTCTTTAACAGTCCTATCCCAAAGAATTCGCAAGGGGTCATTGGTCTCAATGGTTTCTA
>CALGZD010000136.1 GCA_937934635.1 uncultured Deinococcales bacterium | reverse complement strand
CAGGGATTGCAGGAAAGGGTAGAGCTTGTGGGCGGTCACTTAGAGATTGAGAGTGAAGTAAATCAGGGCACACGGATTGCAGTGAGTATTCCTAAACAAGCTTTGCGAGCGACTGATGTTGTGAGGGATATTCATATTCAGGATAGTAATAAAGGACGGTAATGCATGATTAGACTTTTAGTAGTTGATGACCAGAGTTTGATTCGAGATGGTATTGCCAGTCTCTTAAATTTGCAAGAAGATTTAGAGATAGTCGCGACTGCCTCAAATGGCTTAGATGCGATTAGTACTGCCAGAACCTATAGTCCAGATGTGATTTTGATGGATATCCAGATGCCCGAATTGGATGGGATAAGCGCTACTGCGAAGATTAAAGAGTCCTTCCCAGCAATACAAGTGCTCATGCTCACTACCTTTGATGATGAAGAGTACATTGTCAAGGCATTGCAAGCTGGTGCGAGTGGTTATCTTTTAAAAGATTTACCAACTGAAGATTTGGCAAAGGCAATAAGGTTATTAAACAAAGGTATTTACCAACTTGATCCGCACATTGGTGGAATGTTGGTGCAATCGTTGGCAAAAGTTGAACGTCAGAAGAAGCAAGATAGTTCAGCGCAAGACATCATTGCAAAAACAGGTTTGACGGATAGAGAATTAGAAGTGCTCAAGCTGATAGGGGCAGGCGCAACCAATCAGGAGATTTCTGAAAGTTTGAATATCACTTTAGGCACGGTTAAGAACCATGTTTCAAACATTCTTATGCGTGCTGAATTGCGTGACCGCACGGCTGCTGCGATTTTTGCCCATGAGCATGGTCTTACTTAAGCATGACAAAGTTTTCTGCTAATTTGGGGTTTTTATGGACTGAATTATCGTTACCTGAGGCGATTAGGGCAGCAAAGCGAGCTGGTTTTGATGCTGTTGAGTGCCATTGGCCGTATGAAGTTTCAGTAGATGATGTGAATGAGGCACTGGCTGAAACTGGTTTGAGCATGTTGGGCTTAAATACCGTTCGTGGAAATGTTGAAGCAGGGGAGAGTGGACTAGCTGCTTTGGTAGGGCGTGAGGGGGAGGCTCGAGCCGCAATCGACCAATCCATAAGCTACGCAAAGGCAATCAATGCGCCGAATATTCACGTCATGGCAGGAAAAGCATCGGGCAGCGCTGCTGAAAAGGTCTTTATAGAAAATCTGCACTACGCAACAACCCAAGCAGCAAAAATAGACAAGACGATTTTGATTGAAGCTCTCAATAGCCATGATGCTCCTGGCTACTTTTTACAAACTTCAAAGCAAGCCCAGCACATCATCGAAACTGTAGCTGCTGACAATCTTAAACTGATGTTTGACTGTTATCACATCCAGATCATGGAAGGTGATATTTCTCGAAAGCTGAAGGAGTTAAAGCCGATTATTGGTCATATCCAATTTGCTTCTGTACCAAATCGTTCTGAACCTAATACAGGTGAGTTGAACTATAAGTATATTTTTGAGCTGTTGCTTGATTTAGGTTACGATACACCACTAGGTGCAGAATACAAACCTACACACACAACCGAAGAAGGCTTGGGGTGGATGCAGTCTTTACGTTAATCTTGAATAGGATTCATTCACCAAAATGCGGATACACCCATTCCCTTGCAGCTTGATAGTAGAACACGTACCTTATGGCTTGATGGCAAGCACGAATACCTTTCATGATATATCTGAACTTTCAGGAGATATGCTGCAAAATCCTGTGATTTGTTTGGGTACTTTTGATGGTGTGCATCTTGGGCACAAGATGCTACTTAACCACCTGAATAAGCGTAGTGTAGCTTTGGATAGCAAGAGCATTGTTATCAGTTTTCAACCTCCGCCAAAGTCACTTTTACAAGGTGTACGGTTTTTGAGCAGCTATGAAGAAAAGCTCGAGCTGCTATCTACCTTCGACCTTGATGCCATTGTCCTCATACCCTTCGATTTTGATTACGCTAAAACAGACAAACAGGTTTTCTTAGAGCAAATCAAAAGTTTGAATCCAAAAGAAATCATTGTAGGTGAAGATTTTAGGTTTGGACACAAACGTCAGGGTGGTATTGAAGATTTACACAAGATTTGTGGTTGTGTTGAGCGTTTTGATTTACTTGACCTAGAAGGACAGCCAATTAAGTCCTCATATATCCGCCTGCAAATTCAAGAAGCGAATGTGCAAGAAGCAGCCCGCTTTTTGGGACATGACTATTTTGCGATTGGCACGGTGCAGGAGGGGCAAAAGCGAGGTCGAAGCATAGGCTATCCAACTGCCAATATTATGGTCGCTGATAAGAAAGCTTTACCTAATGGTGTGTTTGCTGTCGAAGTTGAATCAAGTTATGGTCGGCACTACGGTATGGCTAATGTTGGTGCACGACCGAGCTTTGAGGAACAGCCTCCATCGCTTGAAGTACATGTTTTTGACTTTTCAGAGACTCTTTATGAGCAGCCTGTAACGGTTTACTTCAAACATTTTTTGCGTAGTCAGATTAAGTTTGCTGGTATTGAAGAAGTTAAAGCGCAGCTTATCGAAGATGAGCGTAATGCACGTGACGTGTTAGGCATTTAGAACTGCTAAAGTTAAGCTCAAATTTTACATTTACAATCGAACAGCACTTAGAATCCACATACAGGCAATCGACATGCAATCAATTCATAAATTTGTCTGGAAATTGTGTTGATGTGTCGTGTATGCTTAGCTTATGAACGAACAAGACCCAAAAGTACAGGAAGATACAGTTTTAGGTGAAACTGTGCTGGACTTTCCTGTTGAACAAGTTGTTAGTGAATTTGAAGACAAAGAAGCCTTTCCACACGTTTACGATGTGGGTGAAGAAGTTCTCTATGACGAAGAGCGCTATATTATTTCTCAGATAGATGAGGGGCGCTCGAGCCCATATAAGCTCCTTGCTGGAAGTGACAGAGGGGGCAGAATCGTCTGGGCCAGAGAAAAAGACCTTGAACGCATCAAAAAATACATCACTGCAGTACATGACTCAGGTCAGGCTGAAGGTTGGTAAGGGATATTGAGGCAAATTTAACCCCAAAGCACTTAATATTTATGGTATAATAGTCGTGTTAAAAAGTATGCTTTCGGTCATGTATTCACTTTATGATTGTTTTATGTAGTGTGAGCTATGTAGTCTGAGCATAGATAG
>CALGZD010000135.1 GCA_937934635.1 uncultured Deinococcales bacterium | reverse complement strand
ACAGATGCAGCTAACGAAGATACTGAAAGAATTGCTCTTGAGGATATAGCAGTTGATTCAGAACTTGACTATTGGAATGCATATTTTGCCAAAAATGCAAAAAGCTATGATGACCTCTTAGCAGATAGTGAAGCTCAGAACACACCCTTGCTCATTGTAGACGCTATGCAAGGTAATGCTGGTGGAGGGTGTTCTATAGAAAGTCCGTGTAGCCTCACTAGTGCATTATCAAAGCTGGCTTTTGGTGGTACGATTCTCATTCGTGAAGGGGATTACGAACTACGTCAACAGATTAATATTGACCGCTCTGGTACAGAAGCTAGCCCTATAGTTATCCGTAACTATCCAGAAGAGACTGTTCTTATTTCTGGTAAGAGGCTTTCTGGAAATTCTGCTGATACAGGGTTGCTCAATATCAGTAATCAAAAGTACATCCGTATCCAAGGGCTAGAATTTGCTGACTATAGTAGTAGCAAAAACTTTGGTGCGATTGCTGCTATCATGCTGCGTCGTTCAGCTAGCAACATCGAGATTATCCGAAACCACATTCACCACATTAAAACCTTATCGCCAGAAAATAATACCAGTGCCTTAGGTATTGCTATCTACGGGACATCACCAGATAAGCCCATGAAAGACTTACTCATTCAGGGGAATCGCATTCATGACCTCACGCTTGGCTTTAGCGAAAGCTTAAGCCTGAGTGGCAATGTTGATGGCTTTAGAATTGAAGGTAACCATGTGCATGATGTTGATAACATCGGTATAGTTGTTGCTGGAAGTTATGGCACAGCTTGTTGGGAAAGTGCTGATCGAGATAAGTGCGATGATTCTTTTGACTACGCTCGTAACGGTATCATTAAAGGAAACACAGTTTACAATGTAGATACTAGAACTAATAGTGCCTACCCAGATAAAACAGTGAATGCAGCAGCGGGCATCTATGTTGATGGTGCTAGAAGTGTTGTTGTTGAACAAAATAGAGTTTACAGCAATGGTTCTGGCTTATCAGTTTCCAGTGAAAATGCTGGTGGTTTAGCTAAAGACATTATTATACGTAATAACCTTATTTATAATAACCATAGAACAGGTATTAACCTAGGTGCTGAAAATGCTGAAAAGGGTCGTGTTGATAATACGACTATTACAAATAACACCTTTTATAATAATGACCTCAGTCCACAGTGGGGTGGGGAAATCTTCATGGAATATGATGTTGATAATAGTTTCATTACGAATAATATTTTCTATGCAGATAACTATATCTATGACGCAGCTAATGACGTGAACATTGATATCAATCTGATTATCAATGATGGTTTGCCACCTGATATTAGTGGTAGCGAAGACAATCAGCTACGCCGTAATATCTACCATGGTAAAGGTATTAATAGAACGTGGCAGTGGCAAGGTAAATGGTATAACCACGAAAGTTTTGAAGCTTTCCTTGTGGCTTCTGGTGATAAGGTAGACGAAGCTGAAGGTTCTATTGATGTTGATCCTGGTTTTGCTTTCTTACCTGAAAATCCTGATGAGCAGGTGGATGAAGTTAGGCTCGAGCCTTCCCTACTCAACCCACCAACACGCAATAGTGCCTTTGCTTTAGAAACAAACCTTGTAGGAGAATTTGATAAAGCTTTAAATCCAAGAGTTAAAGACGACGCACTAGACATCGGTGCTTACGAGTACTAAACAACTCTATAAAACTATTACCAAACTATGTAAACGTGAAGGCAGCTCTTAGGGGCTGCCTTTAACATTAGGCTAAATACTCAAGAACAGGATTAAAGGCAGTTCGCAATTCAAACCTCTCAGCAAAACCAACCCCTACCTCATGCCCTCGAATCGCTTTAATTTGCCTGTGTTTTTCAGGTGTATTTTTCCACTTATAAAAATCAGCATAGTACGTATACAACTGAACACAGGTCTCAATTTGCTCACTAATATCCACATGCACAATTGGATAATTAGACTTCCCTGTTGATACATACTGATAGAGCTTGACTGCTTCACGGTGTGGTTCTAGGTGTGGTTCTAGGTGTGGTAAACCCTCACCTAAATCTTCATTAATAATTTTAGGAATACGAGCCAGCGTAATAGCATCAAAAGTGATCTTTGCTGTCATTCTGTGATCAGGGTGTGGATGGTCATTGCTCCAAGTCATCAGTGCATCAGGCTTAAATTCAGCATAAAGCCTTGCTAATTGCAGAGCTTCATCTCTACTACCCGTCATGCGTGAATCGCCCATATCAAAAAAGCGAAAATCTGCTCCAACGGTATCAGCAACATACTTACCATGCTCATGGCGAATACGCCTAACTTCTTCATCGCTGTGGTTTATAAACTGACTTGCCAATTCGCCATGTGTAGTCCATACAAACATGACTTTATCACCACGTTCAACATGTTTTTTCAATGTGCCAATACAGCCAAGTTCATCGTCTGGATGTGCAAAAACTGCCATGATGTTCATAGGAAGAGTGTAGCGTATGTATAAGGGATAGAAAGTATTGAATTTGGCAATGTTGTTTAGGGTTCTAATAAATAGACTTGTTCTGAAATAAAAACTGGTGCATGATTACTGTTCTTTTTCCAACCCTCACCGCACCTCTAACGCCTCTCCCAAGCTTGAGAGAGGAGAACTAAACAATTGACCAAAAGCTTGTGTTTTTAGGGGGGTGAGGGTTAAGTCTTAAAAGTTATTTCAGAACAGCTCTACTATATTTATAAGCAACTGACCTAAGTCAGTTAATCGGCGATGCAGACGTCTGTGAAAACCACACAGCGCGAGTAGGAGCGAACTCATTTAGCATGGGTCAATATATAGGTCAATATTACGTGGAAACGCTAATAGTTGGATTTTTAAATCAGAACAGCTTATGCATTAATGAAGAGCTAACCTTATAAGTTTTTCGGTTCTTTCAAAGGGCGAAAAATTTTAGCCACTTAGCTTTTCTTTAATTTCTTTAAAGCAGCTATAAATTCTTTGCCAGTGTGTTGGCTATTCACAACATCGTCTTTGGTTAAGCCTGCTTTACGAGCGATATTTACGCCAAAGGGAAGCACATCATAGCCGTTGATACTATGGGCATCAGGATTGATTGAAAATTTACAGCCTTTTTCTTTGGCGGTGATTATCCAGCGCCAATCTAAGTCAAGTCGGTAGGGGCTGGCATTGAGTTCAATAACAGTTCCTGTAGCTGCACAAGCATCAATGACAGCCTCAATGTCCAGTGCGTATTCAGGTCGTTTGAGTAGTAAGCGCCCTGTGGGGTGAGCTAAGATGTTTGCATACGGATTTTCAACAGCTTTTATAATGCGTTTTGTTTGATCTGCCTGACTTAAGGTGAAGTTTTGATGCACGCTGACAACGCAATAGTCTAGACTTGCAAGCACATCATCAGGGTAGTCCAAAGTACCGTCAGTCATGATATCTACTTCCATGCCGTGAAGCAGTTGGAACTCTTCATCATCTAAATCTTGTCTGAGTAATGCAATTTCTCTGCCTTGTGCTTCAACTTCTTCTATGCTCAAGCCACTTGCGACGGCTGAACTTTTCGAGTGGTCTGCCATAGCTAGGTAGCTAAAGCCTAGGTCAATGGCGCTTTCAAGCATTTCTTCTAGGCTATGCGCTCCGTCTGACCAAGTTGAGTGATTGTGGACTAGTCCGTGAATGTCTTCGAGCTCGAGCACACCCTCTACATCCTCTACACCCTCTACATTCTCTACAGCCTGCACATTTGCAAATTCACGACGCTCGGGAATGACATAAGGTAAGCCAATAGCCTTAAAAAAGTCATCTTCTGTAACAGTAACTATAGCTGCATCGTCTTTTGCGCTTAAACCATTATCATCAAGGTATAAGCCTTGCGCTTCTACTTGCGCCATTATTTGATGTCTAAAGGCAGTACTGCCTGTCCAGATTGCAAGTAAAGCACCAAAGTTTTCAGGTGTCGCAAGCATGAGTTCAAACTCACGCTCTAAAAAACTAAAAGAAATAGTCGGATCAGTCACAACGATGTTATCTGCAAAATCATGCAATGCAGCAACTATTTCATTCATGGCATGACCTGTGACAATTACATCAATATCACCAACAGTCTCGCACTGACGGCGTAAACTTCCTGCAAAAGACATTCGAAGTTTTGCCAAACGACTCATCATCTGCTCTTCAAAAGCATTTGCCAATGCAGTGGCGACATCAATTCTCATACGTTTTTTTGCGTCAATCGCAAACTGAGCTGCTGGTATAAAACCTTCAGAACTCTTTTTACCAAAGCCTTTAAGTTCAGCTACTTGACCAGATTCACAAGCTGCAATTAGCTTTTCTAAACTGTCGATATCTTCTTGCCAAAGCAAGGCAATCTTTTTTGCACCTAAACCAGATACTGAGAACAAGTCTCGTACACCTTCGGGTACTTTTTCATAAAGCTCGTCTAGTAGTGGCAAGTTGCCATGGTCACGAATAGCGTATATTTCTTCAGCTAAGCTTTTGCCAATACCTCGAATACTGGTTAATTTTTGCTCTGAATAGTCTTCTGGCATAAGCTCAGCAAAATCACCTGAGAAGTTTTCTAGAGCTCTAGAACCGCTTAAATAGGCTTTGGCTTTAAAAGCATCTTCTCCTAAAACAT
>CALGZD010000134.1 GCA_937934635.1 uncultured Deinococcales bacterium | reverse complement strand
TATGTTGTGTCATGCTATCCACCTTTGCTATTAAGATGCTAAACACTATACACGCTAGCTAGCTTTTTTAGACAGACTTTTTAACACCTGCAACCAAGCGCCAATTGCCTTTCTCCGTAACAGATGTAATCTCAAAATATTTTCCAAGCGCTTCAAGCACCATATCGAGCTTTTCAGCCATGATGCCTGTAGTAACAAGCTCACCACCGTCTTTCAGGATTCTGTTGTACTGCGTTGCCAAATCAACATGCACTTCTGCATAGATGTTTGCTAGCACCATATCGTAGGCTTCGCTTGGATAGCTATCATCCAGCAGTTTGCAGTAAAAGCGGCACTTTGGTGTGTTGTTCGCTTTTGCATTTTCTTCAGCAATTTCAATCGTGATTGGGTCATTGTCTAGACCTTCGATGGTTTCTGCGCCAAACATCTCGGCAGCGATTGCCAAAATGCCTGAACCAGCACCAACATCCAAAACGCTTTTGCCAGCAAAGTCACGTTGTTCTATATCAGCCAGTGCAAGGTAGGTTGTTTCGTGGTGTCCTGTGCCGAATGCCATGCCGGGGTTAAGCCAAATGACTTGCTTGCCAGCTTTTGCAGGTTCGTCTAGCTCAACATGTGTTGGTGCAATGATGAGCTTTTCAAGATAAATAGGTTCTAAGCCTTCGAAGTATTCGTTTACCCAATCGACATCGTCTTGTTCTTGCCATGTGCCGTTTAGGGGAATCTCTAAGCGCTCACTAAAATAGGCGATGACTTCATCTGGGTCACCCTCTTTACCTGGTCTTTCTTCTATGCCATTGCAGCCTAAATCCCAGAGGAGGGATAGTTCGGGCTCGAGCCCTTCAGGGTTTCCAACTAAGTGATAACTAAAACTCATAACCACCTCAATATAGCTAGCCTATAGCATTTATTTGGGATTTGTAAATGAACAAAAAATAAGGGGTGTACCCAGATGAAGTTGAAGATAATTTTAGACTAAATGGCATGTTTTCAAACGAAGTGTAATGAACAGTTTTTGTGTTCATTCAGAAACTGCAAGGTGCGTTCCAGATGATAGTAGAAACTATGTTGATATAGTCACATATGTTTTCAACCTTGGATGGGATGCACCAAAAATAAGCCACTTCTTGGGAACCTAAAGTGGCTTATTGGTGTAGGGAGGTGTATGTTAAGACGTTTTCCCCTTTTTGGCGTACTGACACACAATATTAAATACTCTTCTCCAATAATAATATTTGCTTTGTATCTGTACCACCTCCTTTAACTTAACTCAATATTGTTATACTGTAAATAGAATTGAGGTCAAAAAATCTTATTGTGGTCATAAAAGGTCATTTATGGAGCAAGTGCAGCAGAAAGTTCTGAGTTTTTCGCTAAAAGACAACAGTGTTTACTTTGGTGATGATCAAATAAAAGTCACCAAGCACTTTTTTATGTTTTTACTACGCTTAGCAGTGAGCTATAAGCAAGCAGATGGTTGGCACTCACAAGGCTGGTGTCCGATTGAAAAGTGCTTAGGTTTACCAGGGTGGGAAAGTACTTTGCTACGCAATGCGGGTAAAAATACTGTTCGTGGGCTAGAAAACATTGAAGCGCAAGTAGCCTTGATAACAAAGGACAGCTCAGAACCCCTAGAACCCCTAGAACCCTCAGAACCCTTAGTCAAAAACTCAGAACCCTTAGTTAAAAAGCAGCACAAAGCCTATGTTTTTAAACTCAATGACACTATCGTTGAAGATGTACAGTTTGACGTTCCTATTGACAAAATTATTGAGCGATTGTTTGCAAAGCATGTTAGCTATAGTGACTATCAGCAAGATTCAAGTCAAATTCAAACCGTTAGAAATCAGATGTATATTTTGGGCACTATCAATACGTCCGAAGTGCTTTTTGAAACTGGACAAAGAGAGCTTGCTGAACAGAATTTAAACGATTTACTTAAATCAAAGACTATTGAACTGGGGCACATACATAAGTTAATGATTTATACTTCACTAGCTTTCTTTGCATATGCAGGATATAAGCAGGAAGCGACTAAGAAGTATCTACAACAAGCGGAAAAACATTTAGACTATTCAAAAGACTTTCTTGAAGATGCTGCAAAATATCATGCAAGGTACTGGCTTTTTTTAGGTAGATATCATTTGCGCTTCTCTAATGATTTGGAGCTTGCTAAAAAACACTTCGAAGAAGCAAGTTTATATCTCAATGACAGTCAAGATCACCATCAAGAATGGGGCTTCTATCATGTAAGCCGTGGCATTATTGCCGAGAGAAAAGGTGATTTTTCCGAGGCGCATAGACAGCACTGGGCAGCGTTAAATGCATGGATGAAGGCTAAGTGGTGGTACGGTGTACAAGCTGCCTACTATAATCTTGGGGAGCTTTGCCTTGATGCATATGAAGGGCGTTTTGCTTCAAGTACAAAATTATCAAAAGAGGCTAAAGATAGACTTTTGGTGGATGCTGAAGAATGGGTGATTTGGTGCGAGAGGTTTTCAAGAAACTCTAGCACTGGTGAAGATATGGTTTGGAGTTCTTTAAAGCTAGCAAGTATTTATCGCTATCAAAAGAAAATCAAAAAAGCGCTGACCTATCTTCAACAAGC
>CALGZD010000133.1 GCA_937934635.1 uncultured Deinococcales bacterium | reverse complement strand
ACCTTTTTCACAAGCTATAAAGAGACCGCTTTGTGCCATCATCACTGCTAGACCCAAAGTTTTTAAAAGAACAGTTTTACCACCAGCATTTGGACCAGTAATCACTAATAGTCTATGTTCATCAGTAAAGTTAATGTCATTGGCTATACAATTTTCAATCAGCGGATGTCGTGCTTTAGGTAAGGCAATGCGCTGTTTTTCATCATCAAAGCTAGGTTTTACTAATTGCCATTCTTCACTTAAACGTGCAGATGCTGCGACTAAATCAATTTCTGCAAGAATGCTTAGAGTTTCTTCCAAACCTTCTTCATACGCCAAACGTTGACCAAGTGCAGTCAAGATGCGCCTGACTTCATCTCTATCTTCAAACTCTAAAAGTGCAAGCTCATTGTTTAAAGGCACAACTTCTTGTGGTTCGATAAACACCGTTGCACCAGAATCAGAGGTATCCAGCACCAAGCCTGGCACTTTAGATTGCTCATTAGCTTTGATAGGTATGACATAGCGCTCACGGCGCAAGGTCACGATTGGGTCTTGAACAGATTCTTTGTAACGCTCCAAGAGCTGTTGCATTCGGTCACGAATGCGCCCTCTAAGCGGGTTCAAACGCTTACGGATTTCTCTAAGTTTTGGTGTAGCATCATCACGGACTTTGCCATCCATGTCTAACTGTTCACGCACCATCCGCAAAACAGCGTCAAAACTGTGCATTTGCTTAGCCATTTCACCAAGTGTTGGGCGTTCACTATTCAGGATGCTGCGCTTAATCGTGCCTGCTGAGTCGAGCGTATAAGCAATTGACAGGATATCTTTACCATCTAAGATATTGCCATCACGAATATCTTCGATAAAGCCACGAATATCTTCAACGCCACCCAGCGACAGTGCAGGACCTTCGAGTGCTTCTGCTAAACGCTGCCATGCAAGTTCAGCTTCGGGCTTGGTTAAACTAGGCTGTAAGTTAAGTGCCTTTTCTTTACCCGCTGAGGTTTGCGCTCGTTCGGAGAGTGCTTGTTGTATTTTTAAAAAGTCTAATTTTTCAAGTGTTCTTTGATTTACATACATTTTGATTACTACATTCGTCTATTAACGCTAAAGTCTTTGTTATTGTGAGAGATTTAATTTTCTATTGCAAGTGTGGCTCATTGCTTACTAGCATTTCCTCGTAATAACCCTACAGTCTAAGTGGGTTTGTTCTTACTCGTTACGAAGCTCGCCGATTCACTGCTTTTACATATCCATCTAAGCAATTTTTGTGAGTGAAAAAGGTTTTAAACTTTCGACCTATTACTAAACTCAACTATGACACACCTCAAAGTATTTTCCTAAAAAACAAACATTTCTTGCAAAGTATCACAAATTTCCTGTTGACTCTCTCCATCAATCACGCCAAGAAATTCACCAAGTCGCATTTTGTCCACTGCTCTAATATGATCAAGCAAGACTAATCCCTGTTTACCTTGAAATTGACAAGGCACTCGGCAAGGTAACTCAAAACCTTTGCTAGTTAGAGGTGCAACTATCACTGTAGCCATAGAGTTTATCTCGTTGGGTGAAACAACAACTGCAGGACGCTGTTTATTCATCTCACTGCCTTTTGCTGGCTCCAAGTTCACTTTGTAAATATCAAAACGATTGACGTGCATTTAGATGCTATCTGTTAAATCATCAAGTACACTATCAAGCGGTGCATCAAGCCACTCGTGGTCAACATGTACGTCACCCTTTTGTTGCGCTTTTTCTATAGCTTCTTTCCAACCTTGTCGTGGCTGTTTAACAGGCTTAATAAGTAAGCCTTGTTTTGTTACTTTCAGTTCTAGTTCGGTATCTTCTAAGCCTGCCTGCTCAATTAAAGCTTTTGGAATGCGTACACCTTTTGAATTACCAATTTGAATAAGTTCAGTCATGTAATGTAATTATAACGTAATTACATTAAAATTCAATATCATCCTAAAAAGTAAACAAATAAAAACAAAATAAAAGAAATCAGTAATCGAAATAAATGATTACGCTGAACAATTTTACCAATAACAAAGTGAGCATGAAGTAGAGAGCTACAGAAAGCTAGAACAAGACCACTTAGAGTAAGCCATGCGCTTGCAGGATTTTGGTAAAAAACACTAACAGCCGCAATGACTAGCACAACCGCAGATAGCATAAATAACCAACCCACCCACGGTTTTCTGCGAAGTACCATCCATGCCCCAAAAGCATTCACAAAGGCATAGGTAGCAACAAGTAGTGCAACAAGTATCGTCATTGGTGTTTAAGCTACTGCATTTGCTGTATCGGTATCTGCAACACTTTCGTCGAAGTCATCATCTTCAACGACAACTTCAGGCATTTCTTCAGTAATGAACAGTAAATCAAACAGTTCTTCTTCTGAAAAATGCTCTTGTAAAACGATACTTTCAACATCTTTGTGTGTTTGTTTTTCGATTTTACGTAGAAGCTGTGCATCTGCACCTGAAGCAGCATCCACAACTAAATAAAGCTTTTTAATATTTCCTTTATGTCCAACATAGCGACTTCCACCCAAGACTTCTTGGTCGCTTGCAAGTAAGTCATTTGCAAGGCTACGAGCTTGTTGACGTAGGACGGTAGGGTCTAGATTAACTTGTAGAAGAGGCAATTTCTCAACAGCAGCTTTTTCTTCTTCAGAGCTAGCGTCAGATTCATCTGGGCTAATATCTACTGTTTTAGATTCTATTTTAGATTCTGGAGTAACTTTTGCTGCACTAGTTTCTAGCACGCTAGTTGCTGGCGCATTTGCTTCTAAAACTTCTACCTTTTTGTTGATTTTGTCAATCAAAGCATCTTGACTGAAGTACCATGCTTGCCCTAAAACTGCACTACTCGCACGTTGTTCGGCAGCTTGGTCACGCTTAAGTTTCTTGGTTTTTAAAAGTGATTTTCGGCTACCCCACGCTCGGCGCATAACACCTGCATCAACTAGGTTGTAAACCTGATCAATTAACATCGCTTCAAAATCTGTGATATTGGGCTGAGCATTCGCAGGTGCAATCATTACTTTTGGTAATGCGCCTAAAGTCTGCTGTAAGGTTTCTGGAAAATCTGCAATCCATGGGTCTTGCCCTGAACCTTTGATGCTTGTGCCACCGTAGTTAATGTCTGGCACGACCAAAATATCTACATCGCTGAGGCTTGCAGCTTGTGCTGCTGCAATTTTGAAGCTTGTGCTGCTAAATGAAACATCATTTAATTTAGCAAAGTGCTTTTGTGTAGCATCTTTGGTCGGAAATACAATCTCGGCATCTAATGACTCAAAAAATTTTTGCCAGAAGAGACCATATCTGGACCAGAGTAGTTGGGTAACAAATCCTACACGCATAAGGATTTAGTCTAACATTTTGTAAGTATTTCTTTTGGGCGAGCTTTGTTGTTATAGATTTAGGGCTTTTTCAATGCTTTGCATATCGCAGTGGGTGCTGAGGTGATTTGCCAGTTTGTCTAGTTCTATATTGGTGCGCTCGAGCCAACCCTCTACACTCCCCTCAACGCCTAATCTCTCTAACCACTCCACCCGAAAACTCGTATTGTCAAATAATCCATGCACATAAACCCCCGTCACATTTCCCTGCTGAAACCCCAACCCATCAGACAAAAATGCTCTAACCCCACCCCCAGCCAATGTTTCACCATGATGGATTTCATAACCTTTTAGCGCAATACTAGAATTGACAAGCTTCACCGTACTTTGCCGAGTTACCTTCTTTACTTTCATCTGTGTTTGTACATCCAGTAAACCTAAACCTAAAATTTCAGTTGTAGCACTTTCAACCTCATCACCGTCTTGAATGCTAGTTCCCAACATCTGAAAGCCCCCACAAATTCCTAAAATCATCACACCCTGAACAGCTAACTTATGAATCTTGCTAGCCAATCCAGAACGCTTAAGATAATCCAAATCATTGGCAACTTGTTTTGACCCTGCCAAAATCACTGCATCAGCACCTTCTAAGTCTGCTAATTCTTTTACCCAAACAACCTCGATGTTTGGTTCATGTAAAAGTGAATCGAATTCATCAAAATTGCTGATAAATGGCGTCATGATGATGGCAACTTTAGCCTTGGCTACACTTTCTTTTATTTCAGGAATAAGCGAAAAAGCATCCTCTTCAGGAAGCGCCAAACGCAACATCGGCACAACCCCCAGTGTCGGCACATGTGTGCGTTCTTCTAACCAATCCATAGCATTGCCTAGTAGCTTGGGGTCACCCCGAAACTTATTGAGCAAAAAACCAAGTAAGAGGTCTTTTTCGTTTTTCTCTAAACAATGCCACGTACCCAGCAAGTGTGCAAATGCACCACCGTGGTCAATGTCCGCAGCAAGCAAGACTTTTGCCTGTGCCTCTAACGCCACACTCATATTCACAATATCTGCCTCACGAAGATTGATTTCAGCAGGGCTACCTGCTCCCTCGATGATGACCAAATCAAACTCTGTCATAAGGCTGTGCAAACTTTCTTGGACACTTTCCCATAAAAAAGATTTGCGTTCCATCCAAGGAATTTGTTTTAAGTCAGGTCTAGCTTCACCCATCACCACAACTTGCGATAAGGTATCTGCTTCTGGCTTGAGTAGTACTGGGTTCATCCGCACATCTGGCGTAACCTTCGCAGCTTGTGCTTGCAAAAGTTGCGCTCGCCCCATCTCTAAACCCCTTGGTGTGACTCCTGCATTGTTGCTCATGTTTTGTGCTTTGAAGGGTGCAACCCTTAAGCCTTTATTAGCAAAATAGCGACAAAAGCCAGAGGTTAGGTAGGACTTACCTGCGTTTGAGGTACAACCTTGAATCATGAGTGTTGGAGAAAGGGAAGTCATTTTTTAAGAAGTCATTCTTTCAATGCTTAGAGCAATACTTAGGGCAATACTTAAGAGAATAGTTAGAACAATGCTTAGGAGAATAGTTAGGACAAGTTTGAGTAGTGAAAAAACAAAAAGATGATGGCTTAGATGTAATTATAAACAATTCCACGATTAACTGCGACAAAAGTTAATCGGCGATGCAGATGTCTGTGAAAACCACACAGCGCGAGTAGGAACGAACTCATTTAGCATGGGTCAACATTACGTGGAAACGCTAATGCTATGAGACTATCTGAATAACTATTGGATAAAACTATTTTTTGCATAATTTCCGAATTGTCTGCTGGGGAATTGTTTGTATAACCTCCTTAGTTCATAATAAAAATTAGGAGTAGTTTCTAAGTATCATTAGACTCTGAATAATCAAAATCTAATGTACTTATTAAATGAATGTACATCTGCAGGTGTGTAAAACAATGCTATGTTCACAGTTTGAACCTTGTGTTGTCCTCTTATAAGTAGTTCTTTTTCAAGAAGTATTTTTTAAGGAGTTATTATGAAACCAAAACACCGTACAAATATTTCCAATGTCTTAGTTATTGGTTCAGGTGGCGCAGGATTGCGTGCTGCTATATCTGCACATGAAGCAGGCGCCGAAGTAACTGTACTAGGTAAACGTATTCGTAATGATGCACATACAGGTTTAGCCGCAGGAGGAATCAACGCTGCTTTGGCAACGGTTGACGAACAAGACTCTTGGCAACAACATTTTGTAGATACCTACCTTGAAGGCTACAGCCTTGCAGAACCTCGTACTGTTGAGCTTCTTGTGAAAGAAGCTCCTGAACATGTTAGGGAATTAGCTGAATGGGGTACACCTTTTGCTCGTACCGATGACGGCGAACTTGACCAACGATATTTTGGGGCACACACCTACCGCCGAACTTGCTATGCAGGTGATTACACAGGACGTGCTATCTTAAATACTTTAACAAAACGTGTTGAAGACTTAGGGATAGCTATTCATGATATGCAATATGTTTCTAAATTATTGGTTGATGATTCTAGCTCTGAAAAAGTATGTTTTGGTGCTATGGCATTTGATATAAATACAGGCGAACGTACTGCTTATCTAGCAGATTCAGTTGTTCTAGCTGCAGGTGGTCATACACGTATTTGGAGAATCAGTTCATCACGTCGAGATGAAAATACAGGCGATGCTATGCGACTTGCATTACATGCAGGTTGCAAACTTGGCGATATGGAGTTAGTTCAATTTCATCCAACAGGTATGGTTTACCCTGAAGCCTTAGCAGGCACACTTGTCACTGAGGCTGTTCGGGGTGAGGGTGGGTATTTGAAAAATGCTTCGGGTGAGCGTTATATGGAAAATTATGACGCTGAACGAATGGAATTATCTACACGCGATAAAGTAGCACTCGCCAATTACACAGAAATTCTTGAAGGTCGTGGTACTGAGAATAATGCTGTCTATTTAGATATCAGCCATAAAGATAAAGAGCTTATTCTAGAGAAGCTACCACGCATGTATAGACAGTTTATGGAATCACAAATGCTTGATATTTCTACCACAGCTATGGAAGTTGCACCAACAGCTCACTATAGTATGGGTGGCGTAGTTGTAGAAGCAGATAGTCACGCAACAAATGTAAAAGGACTATATGCTGCTGGTGAATGCACAACTGGTGTTCATGGCGCTAACCGATTAGGTGGTAATTCTCTTGCTGAAATTTTGGTCTTTGGTAAGCGTGCTGGAGACAGTGCCGCAGCGTTTTCAGCACAGCTTGATGTGCAGCGCCGCAGTCGTTCTGTGATTTCAGAAGCCAATCAGGAATTAGATACTTTAATTAAAAAAGGTGATGAATTAGCAAGACCATTGCAACGTTCTATTCGAAATATTATGTGGCAACACTGTGGTGTTGTTCGTAGTGGTGAAGGTATTCAAGAAGGTTTAGCTAAACTTGATGCTTTACGTGAAGCAGCCAAGAATGTTGATGTTCGTCCAAGTGCAGAAGGTTATGGGGATTTAGCATTAGCGCTAGATTTACTAGGCTCTATAGATAGTGCAGAAGCTTCTTTACGAGGAGCATTCGAACGTAGAGAAAGTCGTGGTTCACATCAGCGTTCTGACTACACCGAAACTGATCCAAAGCAGCTTGTGAATTATATTATAGAGTTAGATGAAAGTGGTAAGCAAAAGATTAGTTCTCGAACAGTAGAACCGATACCAGAAAGTTTAAAAGGCTATTTTGTAGATGTTCAGGAGCTTGAGGTTGCAGGTCGTCTTCTAGAGTGATTTTGATTTGAAAAAGCCATTTTACTTATCGATACTTCAAGCACCTCGCCGATTCATGGCTGTCTCCATGAATCGGCAAACGGAGGTGAGTAAGAACAAATCTACTCAGCATGTATGATTGGTGCGTAGAAATGCTATTCCTACTAGCAGTTCCACGATTAACTGCTGTCGCAGTTAATCGGCGAGCTTCGTAACGAGTAAGAATAAAGCCACTTAGTGTGTACAGTTATTTCGTGGAAACGCTGTTTAAATCAGTCTTTCTTCAAAGAAATGTGCTAGACTCCTTTTTATGAAACCATTTTCAGGAGGTGAACCTATGCCAGCAGAATCTTACTGTGATTCTAGTCATGATTCTTGTCTCGATTCAGACGATGGTTATTATGGTTATTGTAACTTCCTGAAGACCCTAAACTAGACAAATTCCAAAAAGACAACCTTACTTAATAACGGTGGTAGCTAGCACCTAGTCCATAATCTTGACTTAGTTGGTCAATGTTATCTCGTTAGTTATGCAACTGCTAAGTATTGACTATTTATGAAAGGATAGTCTTATGACTATTGATGCAAATTTAGAAGAAACCCTCAAGATTATTCAGCGTGGTACTGAACATATTGCACCAGAAGCTGAGTTACTAGAAAAACTAAAGTCGGGCAAACGCCTTCGTGTAAAACTAGGCGTTGACCCAAGCAGTAGCGATTTACACATCGGACATGCAGTCGTACTCCGCAAAATGCGCCAGTTCCAAGATTTAGGACACAAAGTTGTTCTGATTATTGGTGACTTTACTGCAACTATTGGTGATCCTACAGGTAAGTCAAAAACTCGCCCAGTCCTCACACTAGACGAAACACGTAAAAATGGTGAAACTTACATAGCACAAGCAACAAAAATTCTTGATAACGATCCAGATAAGCTTGAAATTCGTCATAACTCTGAGTGGCTAGAAGCCCTGAACTTTTCAGAACTTGTCAAACTTGCAGGTAGCTATACCGTAGCTAGAATGATGGAACGAGATGATTT
>CALGZD010000132.1 GCA_937934635.1 uncultured Deinococcales bacterium | reverse complement strand
TTTTTTCTTTCAGGTGTATCCGCATCAGAGTTTCAAAAAAATTAGCGCAAATCTGAATGTTGCTCATGCTCTAATGTGTGGATACACCCATAGACCTCCCTATTTCTCTTTGATAGTCTGACCATATGAAACGTGATGATTTAGTCAATTGGTTAGACACTTACTTAGATATTCACAGTTATAAAGACATTTCTTTGAATGGGCTTCAGGTTGAAGGTTCTGCTGAAGTTGAGAAAATTGCTATTGCAGTTGATAGTAGTTTAACAACCTTTGAGCAAGCGGCTGACATGGGTGCAGATATGTTGATTGTGCATCATGGTTTGTTTTGGGGTAAGCCGTTGGCTATTCGTGGGATGCATGGCAACCGTGTTAAAGACCTCATTAAAAAAGATCTTTCACTCTATGCAGCACATATACCTTTGGATGCTCACAAAGAAGTTGGTAACAACTGGGGTTTAGCTAATAGTCTTGGTTTAGCTGATTTAGAAGATTTTGGCGATTGGCAAGGTAAGCCTATTGGTGTTAAAGGTATCTTTCCAAACCCTGTAACCTTGCGTGAGTTAGCAGATTCTATTGAAAATACTATTGGTGATTTTGCTGGTAGTGGTCATCGTGAATCTGTATTGGTACATGCTGGTGGCAACATGGAAGTCTCTAGTATGGGCATTATATCTGGTGGTGCATCTTGGGATGTAGTCAGAGCTGCTGAGGAAGGTTTGGATGTTTTCCTGACAGGTGAACCGAAGCACGAAACTTTTTATGAAACCTTTGAGCGGGGTATCAATGCTATTTATGCAGGCCACTACATGACTGAAACGGTTGGTGTGAATTTGTTAGCGAAGAGGATAGAAGAAGAATTTAACCTCCCCTATGAATTCATTTTACTCTCAACTCAACTCTAAATCCTAACCTATGAAAAATACACAGCTTTCGAATGACTTTTTACAAGATGCTTTAAATACTGCTATAAAAGCCGCAGAAGCCGCAGCGGAACTTCAGCTCAAAGCCTTTGGCGATGAGCACGATATAGAGTTTAAGACAGGTGAGGCTGACCTTGTTACGGCTTATGACAAGGCGAGCGAGTCAGTAATCCGTCGAATTATTTTAGAAACCTTTCCTGAGCATGACTTTTTGGGTGAAGAGGGTGTTGAGGGTGGGGAAACAGGTTCTGGTGATTATCGTTGGATTGTAGATCCTATAGATGGCACGATGAACTTTGCCTATAATCTACCGCACTTTTGTATATCAATTGCGTTGGAACATGCTGGTCAGGTCGTCGTTGGTGTTGTCTACGACCCCATTCGCAAAGAGTGTTTTCGTGCTATCCGTGGTCAAGGTTCATTTTTAAATGACAAGCCGATTCAGATGACTAGCTGTGATGAACTAAAAAGTACAGCCGTGGCGTGTGGTTTTGGCAAGATTGATTATGTTGTGCCCATTGCCCAAAAGCTACTCTATGACCTGACACCTGTCTTTAGAACACAAAGACGCTTTGGTGCATCTGCGCTAGACCTGTGCTACTTAGCTTGTGGCAGGATTGATGCCTTTTGGGGTGTCAATCAAAAGATTTGGGATGTGGCAGCAGGTGGTTTGATTGCAGAAGAGGTTGGTGCAAAATTTACCACTGAGCTACTAACTACCACAACAGGTAAAACCAATCTATACATGGCTACAAATCAAAGGCTTTTTCCAAAGGTGTACGAAAGCGTGCATGATAGCCTCAAAACTATCGAAGACCTAGTTATTGGAAATAGAGCTGTTCTGAAATAACTTTTAAGGCTTAGCCTTCACCCCCTAAAAACACAAGCTTTTGGTCAATTGTTTAGTTCTCCTCTCTCAAGCTTGGGAGAGGAGTTAGAGGTGAGGGTTGGAAAAAGTAGCCCAACAACAAGCTTTTTACGTTTTTATGAGCGTCTAGCAAGCTATAACTTGTTTTAGTTTTTTAACCCAAAAATTTAAGAATCTATGCATTGCCCAGCTATACCCACGAATAAAAAGACTAGCTAAAGAAGCAGTTAAGTTAGAATTAATTGCAGATACTCATAATTAATGCAGCAGTTAATGGTGTCGTTGCACAATGTAGCTATATGCGGTGCTATGCACTAGATTAAGATTAATAGCAAATAGCAACACGGGGCAGTAGACAGCACAGGGCAGCAAAAGGTCTTTAATCTCTTTAATCAAAGTTAAAAATCCCCTTACATTCCCTACATTTCGAACGCTGTTACAAAATTGAGTTGTCTTAAGAAACAGGTCTTAAGAGACAGAAATATTTTGAAAGCTACCACTAGCTTTTTGTCTGCATTCATCGCAAGTGAAGGAGATGTATGACATACCTACGACGGGAGCAGTCACGTCTGAAAAGGCTTGTACTGCCAGTTTGCCTTGGTTCTGTGCTGGTTTCATCTGTGTTTGTTTTATCAGCGTGTCAGCTCGAGCCTACCGATGGTTCTACCAATAACCCTACGCAATCATCTGAACACAAGCACATTATTGGTGTTGATTTTGCAGGGAGCGATTCGGGTGAGTGGCCGCCTGTAGCACTGAATGCTACAAATATTTCACCTATTCGAAACTACACACAAGGTTTGCAAGCGCAAAACTTAGCATCTTCAGTCATTGTTAAAGAGCGTTTTGACAAACACAATGGTCTGCGTAGCATTCGAGGGAATCGCTATGCCTCTTTTGAAGTAGATATCGTTGATGACAAAGAAGTGGCAGGGAAAGATAGCGAAGGTGTCTACGCCCGCACGACCTACTTTAACTATGTCAGTAATCTAACCATAGATGCATGGATTGATAGTAATGATCAGATTCAGTACAGCGTGGAACCTGCATATACAACCCAACCACCAGAAAACCGAGAAGAAGAAGCACAGGCAGTAGAGCTAGCAAAAGCTGATTTAACTGCTAAGGGCTATGATGTATCAAGCCTGATTGGAACTGCTATGTTGGCTTTCCCAAGTACAAGCGAGATAGCCCAAACAGGACAGAACTTCTACACAGAGCGCATTCTTTACGCAACCTTTGGTCAAGGCAATGGTGAAGTGCCTGTCTACACAGCCTTGGTAAACCTATCTCAAAATACTGTGAGCAACAGCGGAGAGGTAGCGTCTTACTAATGAAAACAGATATGAATACCTTTAGCGTCTATTTTGCGAAACGTCTAATAGCTGCAACCTTACTGTTTACACTTGTTGTTTTGCTAACAGGTGTAGCCTCTGCTCAATCAGGAAACATCGACTGGAATGGTTGGAACTTTAGCTATGAAGCAGGTGCTGACCGTTCAGGGCTTGTGTTAAAAGATGTTGCTTTTAATGACATGAAGATTCTTGGCAAAGCAAGTATGCCTGTGATGCGTGTGGAATACGATGGTGATGTTTGCGGTCCATATGCAGACATTATGTCAACCTATACTTTTGAACCTGCTAGAGCAGGCGCACCAGACTCAGCTTGTGATAACAAGACGCTGTGTGAGCGTACCTTTACCCAGAATGGTCAAGAAAAGCTCGAGCTGGGGCTTAACATTCAAATTGGTGAATACCAAATCTATCAGAGCTATTATTTTTCACCAGATGGCACGATGGATGCACGTGTCTTTAGCCGTGGTTTGCAGTGTCGTATTGACCACAACCACCACCCACACTGGATTTTTGACTTTGATATTGGCGAAGCTGCCAACGACCAAATCTTTAAAAATGATAATCAGTTACAAACTAGAGAATTTAATGACCGTAAAGGCTCATCACACTTCTGGACTATTCGAGACAAAGTCACAGGTGATTCTGTAACCCTAACACCAAGTGCAGACGATGGTGTTTTTGATGATTTCTCTCAGTGGGATGTCGCAGGACGTCGCTACAAAAGTTCCGAAACAGGTCGTTGGCTTTGGGGTGCTCGTGGCGAAATTGGCAACTTGCACAACAACGGTGAATCTATTGATGGTGAAGATGTTGTTTTCTGGTACATTACTCACCTAAGACACCTCTCTAGTGAAGGCTCTATACTGTGGCACGCTTCTGGTCCGACGCTTACAGTGAATAGTAATAGCACAACACCAGAACCGACAGAACCAACCAACACCGCACCTACCCTAAACTTTACATCTCCTGCAAACAATGCTTCATTTGCAGCAGGGGCTAATGTGAATGTAACAGTGACAGCGAGTGATGCAGAAGGTAGTGTTAGTAATGTCAAGTTGTATCTGAATGATCAGTTTGTTCGTCAGGAAAATGTTTTGCCTTATGAATGGGGTGCAAATGATAGTTCACTCCAAAACTTAGCAGCAGGTAGCTATACCTTGAAAGCTACTGCAACTGACAATGAAGGTTTAGAAACAACCAAATCTATAACCATTACAGTTGTAGATGATTCGCAACCAACACCGACTGACCCAACTGACCCAACCCCAACTGACCCAACACCTCCAACAACTGACGCAACTAACTTGTTAAGCAATCCGAACTTTGATTCGAACTTATCAAGCTGGACGAGTTGTGGTGGAAGTACTGCAACAACCAGTGTAAATAGTGGTGAACTACTACTGGATAATGGTGGTTGTGTTTATCAGGAAGTGCCAGCTATTGTAGGTATAACGTATAAACTCAGTTGTGATGCTAAGCGCTCAGGTGCTACTTGGACATCAGTCTACTTGGCTTTTTCAAATTCTAATTTTGCAACGTTGGAAAGTGAAATCACACCTGTTACGACTACAGGCTATGACACCTACAGTGTGTCGCTTACAGCACCAGCGGATGCAGCGCAAGCTGTAGCTGTTATGTACGCTGAAGATGCTAGTTATTTTGATAATTGTGCACTTGTGGTTGATGATGGTTCTACTGACCCTGCAACAGAAAACTTAATCCGAAACGGTGGTTTTGAATTTGGTTTAGACGGTTGGTTTAGTTGTGCAAATGCGAACAATGTTTCAGCATCGAATGTTTCAAACTCTGGGGCGCAGTCTGCCAGTGTGAAAAGTGGTGGTTGTTTGTATCAGGAGGCTCGAGCCGAGGCTGGTGCAAGTTACACGCTAAGCTGTGAAGCGAAAGATAGTGCTCAGAGCTATACAGCACTATCGTTCAACTTTTCCGATGCGAGTTACCAAACACTCACTACAGATACTAAAGTTGTAGACACGTCAGAGTTTGCAGTTTACAGTTCAACACTTACAGCGCCTGCAAATACACGCAATGCTGTTGTTGTTTTCTATAGTGAAGGTGATAGTAACTTTGATACTTGTTC
>CALGZD010000131.1 GCA_937934635.1 uncultured Deinococcales bacterium | reverse complement strand
GTAATCGTACAATCTACAACTTCACCCTCAGCCATATTGATTGTTGGCATTGATGTAAAGGTATCTGCATTCAGTGAACCACTCACACTACTGGTACATATAACATCTTTTAACTCATAGCCTGCTTGTTGTGTTTCAGCTAATACATAATCCGTATTTGACTCAGGACTTGCTACCGCTGTACCACTCGTATGTGCAACCGTGTTTACAGTTAATGGGAAATCTCCAAAGGCTGCATCACCACCATAGTTGTTTTCTACAACTTTTCTAATCGTTAGGCTTGGTGGTGTGTCTTCGTTTGTAATAGTACATTCGACGTCTTCATCCTCAGCAAGATTAATCGTTGGCATTGATGAAAACGTTCCATCATTAGCAGAACTACTTCCTAAACTACTTGTACATACAACATCAACCAATGCATAGCCATCCAGCTGCGTTTCTGCTAATACATAGTCTTTGTTGGACTGTGGAGAAGCTATCATTGCGCCACTTGTGTGGGCAGAAACCCCAACCGTTAAGGCAAAATCACCAACCACAGCATTACCACCATAGTTATTATCTACAACCTTAGTTACTTGAAGGCTCGGTGCAATATCACGATTTGTTACTGTACATATCACATTTTCTAAATCTGCCATTACTAAATCAGGCATAGCAGCAAAACTTGTATAGGTTCCGATGTTTGGTGACCCTGAAATATCACTTGTACAAACAATATCTACAAGTTCATAGCCAGGAAGTTGTGTTTCACCAATCTCAAATGCTCCACCAACAGGAAGCGCACTTAAAGTCGTACCACTTGCATGTGGATTACTAGAAATGCCACTACTAGCTGCGTTAGTTCCAATGATTGTAAGATTAAAATCATCAGCTAAGGCATCTCCACCATGAAGCGAGTCAATCACTTTTGTGAGTGTGATGCTTGGCGGATAAACATTCGTCACAGTACAAACTAGATTTTCACCTTCAACCAAGCTAATTGTTGGCAAAGAAGTAAAGGTTGCATTGTTTGTTGAAGTAGCAATATCACTAACACAAACTACATTTCTAAAACCATAACCAGCAACTTGTGTTTCACCTAGTTCATAGGGTGTGTTCGTAGAAGGATTTGCAATAGCATTTCCACTTATGTGCGGATTGCCATTGATAGTTAGATTAAATAAATCTGGGTCTGTAACTGTACCACCGACAATATTTTTTTGATAAATCAAACTGCCAATGTTGTCATTATTGATAATTGTACATGTTTGGGCTGAATTTGAGGCTAAATTGATCGTAGTACTTAAACCAGTTGATGTACCACAATTCCAACTACCTTCTGTATAACCAGGAAGATCTAATTCTGACAGGGTGTAATCCAAGCCTGCATAGACTTTGATAGTAGTACTTGTATAAGTTGTAGTGCTACCTGCTACAACACCAGAGTCAAAACTGGTGGCGACAGCATTATTAGCAAAGTCGATCAAAGAAATACCAAAGTCTGTAACCGTATCGTTACCACCATCATCATTGATAACTTGCTTGACGATGATTAAATCTGCAGTTCTACGGGTGTTTGTCCATTCACAAACAACGTCACTATCTGGCATCGCAAAATTTACAGAGCTACCACTACCAGATACGCCATTATCACAAGTATATTGCTGGTCAAAATCACTTAGTGATGTTCCTGTACCAGCAAGCTCCTGAGCAGTGACTGTTTGACCAACAGGGACTACGGTTGAAGCTGTTGCACCATGCCCTGCTTCTGTACCTAAAGTGCCACCAGCATCCATTACAAAAAGACCTGAATCACTTGTTGGGTCTAAAACTTTATTAACCGTTAGATTTCTCGTTTTTCTAGTATTTGTGATCGTACAGGTAACATCTGATATTGGCATCACAAACTTAGCACGTGTTGCTGTACCACTTGATCCATCGGTACAGCTATAACTGGTCGTGTAATTAGCTAAATCTGTCCCAGCACCCGCAGTCTCTTCAAAAAACGCTGTATCGCCTGCAAGAACTTCGCTTGAAGCCGTCGCACCATCACCTGCAGCAGTTCCTGTAGTACCATTTGCATTCATGACAAAAAGACCATCATCACCACTTGGTTCTAGCTTCTTAACAACCGTCAACCTTGACTTAATTCTGGTATTCGTATAAGTACAATCAATCGCACTATCTGCTGCATCTATCACTAAGCCATCACTTGGATCAGTATCTGTTGCGCCCGTACAACTCAGTACAGAAGTATAGTTCGCAGCATCACCTGTAGTAAAACTTTCAGAAAAGCTGACTGTTTCACCAACAGCCACAGTTAGCGTACTTGGTGCTGGATCTACTTCAGATGCTGTATCAGCAACAGCAGAGTAGACAACAGCAGCAGCAGGGGCAGTTGCGCTGACTGTAACTGCATCATTTAGCTTTGCATCGCCCCATACTTTAGCTAAGCTGATTTCAGCAGCTTTTTGATTTGTAAATGTGCAGGTTACTAAATCTTTTGAACCTAAATTGATCGAAGCTGGGCTATCGCCATTATCACATGTTACAGACTCAAGTAACCAGCCGCTTGGCACTGTTTCAGTGATATCGTGAGTGCCAACAGATAAGTTTGCAAAGGTTTGCGTAGCACTACCACCAGTTGTTGTTAAAGCAAAATTCCCAAGCGTACTACTCGTAAAGTTAAATGTACCATCACCATCTATAGTTTCTTTTTCAATGATGATTGCAGGAACTAATGTATTTGAAATGGTACAGAGCATGTCAGTACCTGATGTGAGGGTTACGGGCAGGCTCGAGCCTGCCCCTTGTGCAATCACAGCATTCGTATCTTTATCTATACAACTAATACTCGCCTGATAAAGCGACAAATCAGTATCCGTACCACCAGATTCCCCAACAAGGTAATTACCAGGTAAGAGGCTAATAGCACCCGTAGTACCAGCATGAGCTACATCACTGACTGAGCTTACAGGCGTACCATCAGTTTCTGTAATTTCAAGATTAAATACGCCAGGAATAGAAACAGGCTCTACTTCTTTAACAACTTCAATCGTTGTTTCTTCATCTGGGACAATTACCGCAGGTGTTTCGTATGTTGCTATACACCCATAGGTATAGGTATCAATAAAACGAGCATTACCAAAGCCACCACCTGTGAAATTACCCCATGTGTGCTTACCCGCACTCGTAGCAGAAGATGCACCATCTGGGAGATTACTTGTACCACCTATCGGCGTATCATCCCAATAGACTTGGGTTGGAAATACACTTGTGTTGCTTGTAGCCCTATAAATCGTCAAGCCATCAGAAGTACCACCACTGGTTTCTGCATCATTTGCAATAAAGTGATACTCACCTTGACGTAATGAAATTTGTGCCTGATAAGTTCCTTGAGGAAGTGGCACACCATTATTATCTTTACCATCCCAAACAACGGAATTAGTACCACTAATAGCATTTCCCAGAAGAATAACATCACCACCACCAAATATCCCATCAGGTCCACCACCTGCACCATCAGAAACATCAATAGTAATTGCATAAGTACCTGTAATATTTGAATCAAATTGAAAGGTACCCGTGTCCTGAACCCCTACAGATCCACCAGGGGAAAAGGTATTATCTTGACCATCAGAATCTAAAAATCCCACATTGCTTATGACACCACAGCCTGTAGGTTCTGGACCAGCAGTCACAGGATATCCAAAATATATTGGGTATTTTTCAGTAACACTATTACCTGAAGTTGGTACACTCAAACCTGAATTTGGCGCATTTACACCAATATCATTTGCTTTGAGGTCATACACAAACCCAGCAAAGTCATTAAGGTCTAATTGCCAAACAAAATTCGTGCCTGGGAATCCCCCATCAACAGGAACGTAGTAATTCGCATCAGTTGAGCTTGCTTGTGAAAAGCTATGGGCATTATAACGCCACTTATATGAATGTAAACGACCTTGTAAAACTGTTGGGTCAGGGTTAGTCGTTGCGTTTGGTGTCGTCGTAACATCAAAACGGTCTAACTCAGAACCATTTAAATTTTCAATTCTAACTTCATGCGCACCTGTCGTCGTCGTTGTGTAGCGGATAGGATTCGTAAGAGGTGCATTCATCAAACTATTACAAGGAACATTTGAAGACGTAATCGTTTGTGTAAAGACTTGTGCCCCACTTGGGCTAAAGATAGTAACGCGAATATCATCTGCATCACTATTACCACAAGCGGATACATTAATAACTTCACCAGCACTAATAACATCTGAATACATTCGTACTGTTGGGTAGTCATATAAAGATTGTAAAAGTCCTGCTTGATAACTACCTTCAGCAAATCCAAACGAGGCTATCGAAAAGATAAAGGTGATGAAAATTGTAAATAAACACTTGTATAGGGGAATTTGGATTGACGACACGGAAACATCTCCTAAGAAGGTGGGGGGAAGAATCGAAACAATATTTTTTACAAAAGGCTTTAAATATAAATAAAATTTAGGACTATAGAAGTCATAAGCTAAAGAAGCTATAAGCTACAGTAGTCCCACCCGAATAAATTTATCTTTAGCTTATGTTTCCCTTGTTAAATGTACGTAAGGCAATAGTGTCTGAGAAATCAGAAAAGTGACCTATCTCTTAAAAAACATTTGCGAATATTTTTAAACTTCTCTCATTTACAGTTGGACTGATATCTTTCAGTAACATTCCGCTAACAAAAGAAAGCAGCCTGCCCCAAATAATGGACAGGCTGCTTTTTAATAATTACTAATTATACCGAAGTGAATCATAAATGTCATAATCCCAGTCAATACACAAGGTTTTCAAGCCTTTATCCTTCGGTTATTTCGCAATCTTTGCGACTATATCTTTATGACATTCATCTTTCAGTTTAGTATTACTTTAAAATAATTCTGACTCTAACGGATTCTAAGTCCGATGGGTATACACTTCAACAAATCCCCCTAAGTCCCCCTTAATAAGAAGGGATTGCTTTAAGAAATTATTGGCTGTCAGAGAGTGGACTCAAAAAACGTTAGAATGAGAAATAATTATTTCGACTATTATCAGCTTTTAAGAAATATCGAAGCTAAGTCCACCTTCTTTTTCTATAATACTGACCTGACCACCGTTAGTTAATTTGCCAAACAACACTTCTTCAGCTAAAGGCTTTTTAATATATTCTTGTATCACTCGTCCAAGTGGTCTTGCACCATAGAGTGGATCATAACCTTCTTTTGCCAACCAATTCCTAGCACTATCATCAAGCACAAGCTCAACTTTTTGTTCAACTAACTGTGCAGCAAGTTCTTTAATAAACTTATCAACAATTGAAAGCATTACTTCTTCTTGTAACGGTGCAAACTGCACAACTGCATCTAAACGGTTACGGAATTCGGGTGTGAAAGTTTCCTTGATAGCATCCATACTGACCTCGGCATTGGTTCCACCCTTAAAGCCAAGTGCATCTTTGGATGCTTCGCTTGCACCAGCATTAGTTGTCATGATGATAACAGTATTTCTAAAATCAACAGTTTTACCGTTATGGTCTGTTAATTTGCCATAGTCCATCACTTGAAGCAAAATTGCAAATATATCAGGATGTGCTTTTTCAATTTCATCAAGCAAGAGAACACTGTGCGGTTTTTGAATAATAGCATCTGTTAATAATCCACCTTGATCAAAACCAACGTAGCCTGGAGGCGCACCAATTAGCTTACTAACGCTGTGCTTCTCCATATACTCAGACATATCAAAACGAATGAGTGGTACATCTAAGTGGTCACTCAGTTGTCTACTAAGTTCTGTTTTACCAACACCTGTTGGACCCACAAAAAGAAAAGAACCTATCGGTTTTTCAGGGTTGTTCAATCCAGAACGTGCTAGTTTGATAGCACTGACAACTTCAGCAACAGCATTTTCTTGACCATAGATAACTTCTGAAAGATGTTCTTCTAAACTCTGTAATCTTTCTCTATCATCTGAAGACACTGTCTTCTCGGGAATACGTGCCATTCTAGCAACAGTAATTTCAATTTCTTTTGGGCTGATTTGCTTTTTGCGTCTACTCTTTGGCAGCAAAGCTTGGGCAGCACCTGTTTCATCTATGACATCAATTGCAGAATCTGGCAAAAATCTATCTTGTAAGTATCTATCTGCTAGATTAACAGCACTTTCAATCGCTGCCTTGCTGTACTTTAAATTGTGGTGTGCTTCAAACTTCGGCTTTAGACCTTTAAGAATTTCGATACTTTCTGCTACGGTTGGCGCTGCTACATCGATTTTCTGAAAACGCCTGTTAAGGGCACGATCTTTTTCTATAGCTTTAAATTCTTGATAGGTTGTCGCACCGATACACTTTAAGCCTAAAGCAAGCGCAGGCTTAAGTAAGTTACTTGCATCCATCGTACCGCCAGAGGTCGAACCAGCACCAACTACCGTGTGGATTTCATCTATAAACAAGATGCTGTTTGTTTCTTCTAATTCAGTCAAAACTGCCTTGATACGCTCTTCAAAATCGCCACGGTAACGTGTTCCAGCTAGCAAACTACCCATATCAAGCGAGTAGAGCTTGGCACCTTTAATTGCCTCTGGTACATCTCCTGAAATAATGTGTTGGGCTAAACCATTAGCAATGGCAGTTTTACCCACACCTGGGTCACCAACAATTAAAGGGTTATTTTTATTGCGTCTTGAAAGCACTTGCAATACTCGGCTAAGTTCTCGCTCCCGCCCAATGAGGGGGTCGAGTCGGTCATCACTTGCCATAGCCGTTAAATCAATACAGTAAGCCTCAAGTGGGTTGTTATCTATACTGACCGCATCACCCGCAGGTCCGTTTGTAAATTCACCTTCTTCGTATTTTCGAGAGCTACCCGCTTTTTTCGTGTCAATAGGCAGTTGACTTGCTAAAGCGCTTGTTACCTGCAATTTACTCATACCCATGCGCTCGAGCAGGAGGCAGGCCTGCGAATTAGGTTCATCAAAAATAGCAGCTAGCACATTACCACCTGTGCTTTCTGTTCGCCCTGCTGCTTGCATTTGGTAATCTGCCCGT
>CALGZD010000130.1 GCA_937934635.1 uncultured Deinococcales bacterium | reverse complement strand
TATTAGTGCTGCATCCCATTTACTAATAATGCGTATGTTTTTAGTTTAAATGGGATGCAGCTTGGAAGTTTTTCAAAAAGCGAAAAACTTCTACTTGATTTGAAATTATTTTCAACCCTGAAAAGGACGAAACCTTACATTGGCTAAGTCAAATTCTACGGCTGATACCTGCTTCTGAATCAATCAACATGTTTTGAGAAAAATGGTGAATACCTGATGCCCTATCAAACTATCCCTGCTCTAATCACTACTAAACAAAACATCATGAAACGACAAAAATGACAAAACTAACCTCCACCTCTCCTAATCCTCTCAATGTTCGAAGTCGCTTTATATGGCTTTTTGCAATTTTGGCACTGACATTTTCCACGTTTTTAAATGGCTGTACGCCGAATATACCTGTCGGGCTCGAGCTCACCCAACCCACCGACAACTTAACGGTTATTACCGATAGCATCCTCGTCAACGGAACTGTTAGTAACGCAACTAGCTTGAGCTATGTCCTAAATGGCGGTTCAGTACAAACTTTAGATGCCACCTCAGAGAGTTTTACCTTTAACATCTCTCTTCGTGAAGGTAGTAATACCTTAACTGTTACTGCTACGAATAGGTCAAATCAAAAAATCCTTACACGCAATATCATCTACAACAAACCGCCAGAAGTTGAGTTGCGTCTTATCCAACCGACAAGCGACATAACTGTGGCTAGCGATAGCTTAGTCGTTGAAGGCATCGTTCAAAATGCAGATGAACTTAGTTACCGCTTGAATGATGCGAATCCAGTCAATGTGAATATTTCTGAAGATAGTTTTAGCTTTAATGTGACCTTGCGTGCAGGAGAAAACACAATTCAGATTAATGCGAAGAATATTGGCAATAGTGCTACCCTCACCCGCAAGGTGACGCTGAGCAATAGTAAAAATGCCTACTCTGTAAACTTAACGCAGAATGCGCCTAGTTTTACCCGTCCTTCAACAGGTACAGGCATGACTGCTGCCCAGCGCACAGCAAAGTACCATCTATTTAGCTACACAGCAGCGTCTAGTAGCTATCATGAGATTGCTAGTACGCAGAGTTTTGACGGCTATTTATTGCTATACAAAGGTGTCTTTGAACCTCAAAATCCATCCAAAAACCTCGTTGCACAGAATGACGACTCTGCGGCTTTTGATGAAATTACAGGTGGTAAATCTCGAATTCGTGCGTTGCTAGAAAAAAATCAGGCTTATAGTATTGTCACAACTGCTTGTGGCACCGAAGATGGTGGGTGTGGACCAAGTATTGGAAGTTTTAGTAACAGCATTACAGCAAATGTACCTGCGCCACCTCCTGTATATAAGTTACCTACTCCCGATAATAGTCGCTATAACATCACCCTTCGCTTTGCCCAAGATGATGTAACCAAGCAGCTAACACTCGCACAAAGTGCCGTTTTTGAAGAAGCTGTTGCTTACTGGGAACAAATCATCACAGGGGATGTGGCTAATTTTGGCTCTGACCAGCAAGAGTATCCTGCTGATTTTGTTGTCACTGACACAGGCGCTGTTTCAGGTGTTTTTGATGATATTCTGATTGATGTAAAATTCTCTGACTTAGATGGTCCAGGAGGGCTGTTGGGGCAAGCTGCACCAAGGATTGTGCGACTTGTTGGTGAGGATGCACCGCTTACTGTGTGGGGCATGATGGAATTTGATATTGGTGAATTCCAAGCTGGTGGTAGCTTTACTAATAGCCAAGTCTATAAAGATACGATTGTGCATGAAATGGCACATGTGATAGGTATTGGCACACTCTGGACCGATCAGGACTTGGTTGATGAGAATTACAGTACTAACCCACCTAGAGTACCTGGAGGATTGCCAAATCCAAACTATAATCCAGGCTTTACAGGTGTACAGACAGTTGGTGAATACAACAAGCTGCTCACCGCTATTGGCGAAGAGGGCAAAGCTACGGTTGTGCCTATTGCTAATTCTGGTGGACCAGGTAACTTCAATGGTCACTGGCGTGAATTGGTATTTGGAACTGAAATCATGACACCATTTGCTGATGGTGCTGAACAGTTGTCACGCATGACAGTGGCTAGTTTGCAAGACTTAGGGTACACGGTCAATAGAAATGTCTCGCTGATAGATAGCAGTTATGTTTTGCCACCGCCACCTGTTGCAGCGCAAATGAAGCAGATAAAGCCAAATCAAGTTACCTATGAAGAGCTTAGAGATTTTGCTGCTGCTAAAGATTCTATCAAAGCAGAAGTCACTGCTATCGTGCAATCGGTTGATTTGAAGCTGAATGACATTCCAAACTCTTCAAGTGGGTGCGATGTTGCTGATTATGTTGGTTTTGTAACCAACTCTATTGCTTTAGTACGTAGAGGTGGTTGTCTTTTTAGAGAGAAGATTGATTTAGCTGTAGCTAATGGTGCTTCGGGCATTGTGATTATGAATCAGGGAGATGCACCTGACCGCCGAGAGGTTTTTGGTATTGGTGGTTTGACTGAAGAAAGTAAAATTCCTGTGATGGCAATTAGTTATGACTTAGGCGTTACGCTGGCTGGTATTAGCGGGCTCGAGCTCTACCTAAACACAGGCGTCAGAACCAACCGTTCGGCAATCAGTACCCAAGCGCTCAACTCACGTTTTGCAAACTTTGAAATTATTTCAGGACCAATCGGTGGCATGTTGCCAGATGGCAGAATCATCGTTACGGGTGAGCGCCCAGAGGTTCTTGATAGAGTTCGAAAACTATACGAAGAGCAATACTAAAGACTGGTTTGGGTCAAGTTAAATACAGTAAGGTTCTTTTTTGCTGTCTATCTTTATATTATGAAAACAGAACTGCTTCATACTAACTATATGCGAAATATAATCATTCTTTTTCTAAGCATTACATTACTTACTCTTAGCTTTGCTCAAAGACCTAAAGTAGGTGGTGATGCTCAAGACTTTACGCTTGTAGATGCTGCGGGAGAGGTCATCTCACTCAGCGATTTACATGGCACTCCGATTGTACTCAACTTTTGGGCAACATGGTGTGTACCTTGCCGTGAAGAGCTGCCTTTCTTCCAAACTACTTATGAAGAAATTAATGGTATTTCAAGTGACTCTATAGATGATGCAGAGACTATGGACACTATGTCCACACCGTCTGAGTCTGAGGATTCAGATAGTGATACGACTAGTGAGACTACGACAGAGACTACGACAGAGGCAACACCAGAAGAAGAAGTTGTAGAAGATCAGGCTAAGAATATTCACTTTGTCATTGTCAATAACAACGAAGATGCTCAAAAGGCAAATAAGTTTTTAGAAGAAATTAACATTAGTCTTACTGCTCTTTTTGATGCAAGTAAAGATGAAAGAGACGCACTTGCCGATAGCGGTACAGAGGTTGATAAAACGCTAGATGTTGTGAAGCAGTACCGTGTTCGTGGTATGCCAACAACGTTTTACATAGATGCTGATGGTGTAATTCAGGTGATTAAGCAGGGTTTAATTACACCACAGAGTATGCAGCAAGATTTAGCCAAAATTGATATTGACTGGCAACCTGTTATTGAAGATAGTGAAGACAGTAAAGACGATAGTTAAGCATTAAACTTATGTTGCAATTAAAAAGCCCTCCACAAATTTGGAGGGCTTTTCTTTTTTCTTATTGGATAGATTTATGGTACGGCTACAGGAAAACTATCTACAATATTTTGAAGACTTAACCTGTACTGTTCTTCGGGAATTCGGCTGTTATCATAAGGTCCAATAAATAGTTTGGTAACACCATTTGAGTTGCTATCGTAGACCT
>CALGZD010000129.1 GCA_937934635.1 uncultured Deinococcales bacterium | reverse complement strand
TGGGGAGTCTTGCTTTTGCGCAAACGCCACAGGCACAAGCTATAGCTTCTGATGGTTCAATCAATAAGCAATTTGCTCCAGCAATAGGTACTGCAAATACACCACTTGAAATGCGGATACTCATTATTACCGCAATCGAGGATGAAGGCAATATGGTGGCTATGCGCTACTTGCTCGAGCAGTATGGTGTTCCTTACGACATTTTTGTGGCGAGTAGGGAAGAGTTAACCTTAAGTCGCTTAGTAAATGCTCAAGGACATGGTCGCTATCAGGGCATTGTTTTAGGCACACATAACCTAGGCGTAAACCTTGGTGGGCGTTGGGCAAGTGCGTTGAGTGATGCAGAGTGGCAGTTGCTTTGGCAGTATGAGCGTGACTTCAATGTCCGTCAGCTCATTCTTTATTCTTCGTCTGAAAATTATCCTGAGAATTTAGGGACTGAATCTATTGGTGGTTACCGTAATGCTATTGGAAATCCGTCGTATCTTCGCTTGACACCCGAGGCTCGAGCTGTATTTCCAACTGTCAAGCCAAGTGCCACAATTGTAGTGCAACACGGCGGTTCTTATCCTGCAAGACACATACCTTCTTCGAATACATCGGTCACACCACTGCTACTTGATGAAAATGGCAATTATGGTGCAGTGCTAACCAGAACTGCTGAAGGTCGTGAAGTCATCTCTATGATGATGGCGCAAAACCAAAATTACATCCATACACTGGTTATGGGTTACGACTTGGTTGATTGGCTGACTCAAGGTGTTTTCATTGGCGAAAGACGTATGTTCTTACAGCTTGATATTGATGATTGGTTTCAACAAAGTTTGCGTTGGGATGAAAGAACGCTTAGTAACAAACCTATTGAACAAGCTTTCCGTATGTCAGGTTCTGATGCGCTAGCTTCTTTAGAACAGTTACGCCGAATTCGCAGTACTTATCCTCAAGCACGTAATTTGCGTTATACAGTTGCTTACGTAGGAGAAAGAGCAAATGTAAGTTCACCACTTAGCTGTGACCGTAATGCTGCAGATTTGACAGCAGCAACAAAATGCATTGGTAATGAGTTTGGTTGGGTAAACCACACCTTTACAGAGCGAGTCATGAATGACACTGATTACGATATTTCTTATTATGAAATCACACAAAATCTGAATATTGCACAACAGCTTGGTATCAATGCCCACCGGGGTAGTGTTATCACAAGTGCTCACTCAGGTTTAGGTCACTTTCCTGGTGCAGATGGTGTACTCAGAGACTATGGTTTAAATAGCTCAAATACTAACTTTCTTCGCGCTGCAGTTGACTCAGGTGTAAGGTTTATGGGTGCTAACCGTTCGGTTGCTAGCCATAAAGGAGATTGTGATTCTTGTGGTGTTTGGCATCCGCTCGAGCCAAGAATCATGCTAGTACCAAGATGGCCAACACAGGTGTACTTTAACGTCACAAATCCATCTGAAAATATCAGCGAATATAATTCAATTCACAGAGATAACATTGATTATGACACCTTCTTGTATAGAGAAGCGCAAATTGCTCTAAAGCATATTCTAAGTGGTTCGGTATATCCACACTTTTTCCATCAAAATAATTTTGATGAATATGCACCTGGACGCAGCCTAGTATCAGACTGGGTCGAAGCAGTTATTCAGGCATACGCAGAATACTTTGATTTACCGCTAGTAAGCTTTTACTGGGATGCAACAACAGATTATGTTGAAAAGAAAACTAAGTTTAACTTGAACGAAGTCACAGGACTTTGGGATCGTCCAATCAATACTGTGCATATCAGTAGTCCTACAGGTGGAACAATCTTTTTGACAGGCACGCATCAAGGTAATGGTTGGCGCTATGGTAATGCTAGCGTGAGTGAAATCAACTTAGCATCTGGTGTTAGGGTGAGTGTTCCGATTCAGTAAAAATAAGAAAATAAAAATTGAGACTGTGTCGAAGGTGGATTTTGCCTTCGACACATTTTTTATGTATATGGTTGCTATATAGTTGCTACTTGTTTATCCTTGCTTGATTATTCTGAGATTAAGCCATCAATGCTATACCTCGATACAAATTCCCAGATAAGCATATTTGTTCTAAGCCCATCAAAAGCAAAGTTGAACCAGATGTGTTCACCATCAATAACTTTGTAGTGTTCTACGAAAGTTTGACCGTTACTGTTGTGGTACGCATGATGTTCAACCAAACTTTCTGAAGTAATGGTAGGTTCTAAAGTGCTGTTATCATCAGCGTTAAACTCTGCCCAGTACTCAAGCACAGCTTCGATAGATGCTAAATTATCATTGCTTTTATAGTGGTAAGGCACAACAGAATCTTTGGTACCGTGAATGTTGAGCATACCTGTAGGGTGGCTTGGGTCGCAGTGCCCATGTGTTTCCAATAGCATTGTGCCTGAAACTGAAGCAATGGCTGCAATCCTGTCGCTGTAGTAGCAAGCAAGTGCATAGGAAAAATATCCACCGTTTGAGTAGCCAATTGCGTAGATTCTATCTTCGTCAATGAGATAGGTAGCAGAGAGTTTGTCAATCAAAGCATCGATAAAACCAAAGTCATCTGCATCACTTTTATTTTCAGGTGTATCTAAACCAGCGTTCCAGTGTGCTTGCCCCTCTATACTGTCTAACAATGTTCCTTGAGGATAGACCAGCATGAACTGTCCTGCCTCTGCAACCGAGCGCATATCAGCGGTGTAATAGTGATACCTTGCCATGCCACCATAGCCATGAAAGTTTAGCAAGAGTGGCATTTTGGACTTACCATCATAGCTTGCTGGTAAGTAAAGGATGTATTCCCTTGGGATGCC
>CALGZD010000128.1 GCA_937934635.1 uncultured Deinococcales bacterium | reverse complement strand
TGTAGAATGATCTTGAATATATACTAAACCTGTACAGGACGGCATATCTAGCACATTAAGACTTAGGGTTTAGTGAAACATAATTTTGACCTGGTACTTATATACACTGAATAACTATATACACTGAATAACTATATACACTGAATAACTATACACACTGAATAACTGTACACACTGAATAACTATACACACTGAGTGGCTTGATTCTTACTCGTTACGAAGCTCGCCGATTAACTGCTGTAGCAGTTAATCGTGGAAGAGTTTTATTGAGTAAAGATATTTTTAGACTTCGTAAAATATTTTTTCATAGCTCGGTCATCTTAGGGCGTCCACACTGTTAGATAATTTTAGAGCTTTGGGAGGCTTATAGGTTTTTCTTAAGGTTTTGACTATTTGTTTATTCTGGTCGTTAATTCTAGTATTTTCCACCGCAATTATTATTTTCAAATATATATTGGTATCTAATTATGATGGCAGCGCAGCAACAATCAGTACAGCAAACTTCACTACCTTTAATGGGTGATGAGTTCTCGGATAATAAAAGTAATTCGGGAAAAACACGCAGATTAAAAAAGAAGATTGCTGTGGTTGGACCAGCTCTGGATAGTTTAGATAGTCAGCCTGAGTGGGGGAGTCGTTTGGGCTCGAGCTCACCCGAAAACCAACCCAAAAACACCATAAAACCAGTTGCAGGATTAACCATTTTCCTACGCCAATTTTCATTAGTTTTGGAAAATGCAGCAAAAGAAAATACAAATTTTGACTTTGTTATCTGGCGGCTTTCCAACAAGCTTAAGCCAAGTTTACTTAAGCGCTTATTGATTGGTTCCTCGGCTGTTATTGTACTTATGGAAACACAATTCCTATCTATTTCGAATTTTGAGAATAAAGATGATGTGGTAGCTGCTAGTGCGTCTGGCAATTTTGCCAATAAGCGCCTCTATCTTAGCGATGACGATTTAAAAAACTGTGATTTAGAAAATAGTGACTTACGTGCAGTGATAACAACGGTTGGAGATCAAGAAATTGATATCGAAGCTTTAGATAAATATGCTAATCAAACAAAATTGCCGCTAGCCGTCATTCATCTGATAAAGTCAGACGATACTCAGGATTTAGATGGTGGTTTTGGTGATTCTGAAAATCAAATCGTCACATTGCGTGAGACACAGCACAGTTTACATTTAGGCTTGAGCAAGAAGCGAGAAGCACATAATCTTGAATCTTGTTTGGACCAAGCGCTTAGGTATATTGCTCAATATTTTGTATCTGTCGCCTAATGCTGTTTTGTACCAAGCCAAAAATAAGTTTAACTATCCTGACACCTAAAATACTTGAGATGTGACGTCCTGTAAGGGATTGGTCTTTAGTCAAATAATGTAAGTTAATTTTGTACACGTACGTGAAGGTTTCCGATTTCGTGTGTATTATTTTAAGACAAACTGATTAAATCAAGGATTACACAAGTCGATACACAAAATCTGGTAAACCGTCCGTACTTAAGAAGCTTGTGTGATGGCCTCGGGATGATGTTTTTGCCAGTATCGTTTTAATCCTGCAACGCTCATGGTGTCGTTACTGATAACACCATGACGAACAATGTCATCTTGGCTCGAGCCATCAGCTTTTAGCTCTGCAATACTGACTTCATGTAGGTGCTGAATGATGGCAGCATCGTCTAAACCAGCATTCATGTCATCTAAAACTAGCTTGGCCCATTGGTGGTTTGCATTGCTAACTTTATCGAAGTGTTCTTGTGGATTTAGAGCTTGCCCAAAGTGCGTGAGCATGAGCCTGTCAGGTTTGGCTTGACGCATGGTGTCTAGGCTTTGGTCGTAAAGTTCTAGATTGACTTCTGGTGGTGGCAGGGTGGGACGGACAATGCTCGAGCCCGCAACTTTCGCTCCCGCTGAATCTCCTGTAAATAGTGTACCCTCATCAAATAAATAAGATACATGATGCGAAGCATGACCTGGTGTGTAGTGTGCTTTCACACTATAGCCACAAACTTCAAAAGCCTTTTCGTCTTTACCTCCTGTTAAGGGAGTAAGGTGTGAGCTATCTATTGGCACCATTTCACCCCACAGCACATCCATTTGTTCTTGATAGATTTGTCTAGCACTTGCCATGAGACGACTTGGGTCAATCATGTGTTTTGCGCCTCGCTCGTGGACATAAACATGGGCATTTGGATTATGTTTTTTAAGCAATGTTCCTGTTGCCCCAGCATGGTCTAAATGGATGTGGGTGAGTAAGATTGCATCTAAACCTGAAAGCTCAAAACCTGCCTGTTGTATGGCAGTCTCAATGTTATTTATTGTTGAGCTAGGACCACTCTCAACCAAGAGAAAGCGACCATCGTTAGCTTTGCTAGGTACTAAAAAGCAAGCAATTGTACCTGTAAAACCCATATGTTGAGTATCTAAAACAAATATTCCGTCGTGTTCGATAAAAGCAGGAGCTGAATCATTCATGTATTACCTCGTAATGTTAAGCAAGTATTGTTAGCAACAAGTATTGTTAGCAAGTAGTATAAGGTGCTTTTATATTGAAATGCCAGATGTTTTGATTAGGATTACAACACAGCTACAATAGTCAGAAAGCAGTATGAATTTTATTGATATTGTTTGACCTTAAATGATGATGTAGAAAGCAGGTGGCTTTTTAGGTCAATTCCTTATTAGGTCAATTTCTTAATGCTAAAGATGACGTTTCTGAATTACAGTTTTTGGATAAAATCTCTGAGTTGTGTGAGAATTTGTTCAGGAACTTACATTACTAACGACCATAAAAAAGTATTAAGTGTCAATTGCGTTTATAAGTTTATTCAAGATAGAATTAAGACGTTGTTGTTGAGATACCATGATTCTAGTGATGATTCTAGTATTAAAGCTAAGGCTTGTGCATGAGTGTCTTAACTGGTTTTGAAATTATAAAATTCAAGTGCCACCACAATCTCTTTCAGAGTTGTGAAATCTTGAGTTTGTAATTGTCAGAAGTTGGAGTATTGGGTGAACCCCTTCCACACCCTTTACAATTTCGATTTTAGGTATTTATTACGGCTGTACTACTGAGGTAGACAGTTGAATTTTTCAGGAGGTAGTTGTACATGCAGAAAACTGCACTGAAACTAGTGGGTTTTTGTTTAGTTCTACTAGTCATTGTAAGTTGTGGTCCAAACAGGGCTGATACGTTAGAGCAAGACTTAAGTGCTGCTCAAACTCGAATTGCTAGCTTAGAAGCTGACCTTAATTCAAAAACTACATTAGGTACACAACTTAGTGGTGAGACAGATAGTTTAAAAAGCCAAGTTGCTACGCTACAAGCGGATTTAGCGCAATATCAAGGTATGGGTGCAGAAGCTAGTAACTTGAATGCTCAAGTGACATCTTTGCAAACAGAACTAGATAAGTTTAGAAGTATCGGTGAGCGTTCTGCTGCTGATTTAGAAGCTGCTAATGAGCGTGCTCTGAATCTAGAGGCGCAGCTTGCTGCAGCTCAGGCTTCTTCTGGTGAAGTTGATGCTTTGAGATTACAAATGCAAGGTATGGTTCCTGCAGCAGAAGTGAATGCATTGCAAACACAGCTTTCAGGAATGGTATCTGCGGATGAAGTCAATGCACTTCGTGCACAGATTGCTACGCTAAGACAGCAAACGCCAGATACAAGCTCATTTGAAGCTCGTATTGTTGAGCTCGAGCAGCAGTTAGTGACTGCTAATGAGCAAAAT
>CALGZD010000127.1 GCA_937934635.1 uncultured Deinococcales bacterium | reverse complement strand
TCGTCTCACTGTTTATAAAAGTATATGAAACGAATTTCATATCTTTAATATTACTATTTTTATAGTAACCAACTCCTGTTAGCTACTTTATTTCTAAAGGTTTCTAAGTCGTTCTTTCCTCTTAATTAGTTGTCATGGTTCTTTCTGAAGCGGGCTATCCCGTTCAGGCGCAAGAAAAAGGATACACACATTGTTTAGGGCATGTCAACCCTTTTTTGGAAGCAAGTCCCATGAACCTACATGAAGTCTTAATCGTTAAAAAGAAAAAGTGCTATTTATAGCCTCCTAGAGGGTTAAAACAGCACTTTCATCATCTACTAATTTCACAGAATCTAGTTTATGTCATTGCACTTTTCAGTTCACCTAAAGAATTCAAAATGTCCTTATAACTACTAACCTGCAATCAAACTGGACACCAATAATCTTTTTAAGAAGTCTCCTTTTCAGTGACAACTAGACTAATAAGCGTACCATCTGAAACCGCAAAGTCCTCACTGGTCACAACTTGCACCTTACCCTCCTTGATGATAAAAAGTGGCAAAAAGTTACTGTTAAGGGCTTTAAAGTCTTCTAGGGTAAAGGCATCAGTTATCTGGGTTCGTTTAATCTCACCCGCATGGAAACGCTGCTGTAAGTTTGCAAAGCTCGTACCGTCAGAAAAAACAAGTTTTCCACGTTGGTCTTCGGCTATAGTGATTCGTTGATTGCCTTCACTACTTGGTTTTAACTGAAATACACGATCTTTACCAAAAATTTTAGAATATTTTCGTGCAGTTAAAGCATTAGCTTCATCATTGGGCGTAAGCGCTATTAAGTTTCCAATACCTGATAAATCAATTTCGTCATCACTATGATAAGAGAGCAAGCTACCAAAATAGGTATTCAGACCTGCTATGCGCGCCGAAGACAACGTTTGATAGTTTCTATCCGCCATCGTCACTTTAAAGCCCTCATCATGCAAAGCTTGCCCTATTGCTTGCGCAGAGGGGTGAGCACCTAAAATTAGGAAACCCTGTGGGTCTTCTTCAGCCACGCCTAAAGCCCTTGCCACACGCCCTGCCGTCAAGCTACCAATAGCAACCGTACAAACAATGACTAAAAACACTAAAGGTAAAAGCTGTTCCCCACCTTCAATATGATAGTGGTGCAATTCTGTGACAAAGAGTGAAGTAACAGCAGCAGCTACAATGCCACGAGGTGCTATCCAAGACAAGAAGAGTCTATCTCGATTAGTTACACTTTGATCACCAACAGTACTAACCCAAACATTCAGTGGACGAACTACCAACATGATGATTGCAACCAACAAAAAGTTTTGCCACGTTAAAGCACTCAGTAACGTTTCTAAGCTAACATTTGCTGCCAGAACAATAAACAGTAAAGATATAGACAAGATTGTCAAGTCTTCTTTGAAGCTTAATAAGTGTTCGTAATCTGGCAATTTAACATTTGCCAAAATTAGCCCCATCAGGGTAGTCGCTAACAAGCCAGACTCACTAGCAATCGTATTTGAAATAGCAAAAACCAAAAATACTGCTGCAAGAGCAAAGAAGTTACTTAAATAATGTGGCACTTGTCTACGCGAAAAAACAAAGCTTAGAAAATATCCACCTATGACACCAGCAACACTACCAACAACTACAAAATATAAAAAGCGTAAGCCAAGTTGTCCAAATCCTTCACCAGCATAAGGTCCTTGGGTAAGCAAAATAAACTCGAGCACCAAAACTGCCACCAGCGCACCGATAGCATCAATGAGAATACCTTCCCACTTAAGAATCGAACCCACAGTTTGATTAGGTCTAACCGTTCGCAAAAGTGGTCCAATAACCGTTGGACCTGTCACGATAATGAGTGAACCAAACAATAAAGCAAATGGCCAAGTTAAACCTGCAATATAATGTGCTGCTACCGCACAGCCGATCCATGTCACCACAGCGCCCACGCTGACCAAACGCGTAACTATACGTTTAGTCTCCCGAACTTCTAAGGCCCGAAGCGTTAAGCCCCCTTCAAACAAAATAAGTCCAACAAGCAAGGCTACAACTGGAAACAGAAAATCATCATTGATATCACCTGGTTTAATAATTTGAAAAATAGGTCCTACAAGAAAACCTAAGGTTAACAATGGTAAAATAGCTGCAATATTTAGTCGCCATGCAAGCCATTGGGCAAAAGCACCCAAAGCAATCACAATAGCGAAAATCAAAAGTGGTGTCAGTGTCACAATTTTTTCCTATTCTCTAGTTCTTTAAGCTGTCAATAAAGTATTGTTTAAGTCTATAGCAATTTAATTTCTAGTACAAACAGAATTCAAATAAGGCAGAATTCAAATAAGGCAGAAGTTAGACAGGGCTTATCTACTTCAGTCAAATCTTACAAATCTTACAACCATATTTCACTCTACCCAGATTCATATATACCAATTCTTATCAAGTGTCTATGCATGGACTCTTACAAAACATGCTCTTACAAACATGCTCTTACAAACATGCTTCCAAATAGACACTTAATATTATGCCGACTAACACTATGTCGGACAAATTCTACTATCGGTATTTTTCAAAACTCGCAGGTCTAGTACTTAAGCCCTTTACTTAGCAACCAAATTACTTAATTACTTACCAAAACGTCGTTCTCGAGCCTGATAATTTCTCAAAGCTCTTAGGAAATCTAACCGTCTAAAGCTTGGCCAGAACACATCACAAAAGTAATATTCACTATAAGCAGTTTGCCAAAGTAAAAAACCACTTAGACGTATCTCCCCACTTGTTCGGATGACAAAGTCAGGATCTGGTGTACCTGCTGTATAAAGATAGCGACCTATCTCATCTGGTGAAAGTTCATCAACAACTTTTTCTAAGGACTGACCTTGTTGTACCTTTTCTTTTAAAAGTTTTTGTACTGCATGGGTAATCTCTTCACGACCACCATAGCCAATGGCAATATTCAAGAGCATCTGGTCATAGTCGGCAGTTTGCTCTTCAAGTTCAATCAAAGCACTACGGGTATCTTCTGGAAAGTCTGCGATATCACCAATGATTTTTACACGCACTTTATTGCCGTGGATTCTTGGATTAGCAAGCATACGTTCTGCTTCATGCTTAAATAATTTAAAAAGGTATTGCAACTCTTCATCCGAACGACCTTTATTGTCCGTACTAAAGACCCACATTGTCACATGGTTAATACCTAGCTCTAAGCACCATTCAAGCACTTCTTCTGCCTTGCTTGCACCCATTTCATGACCAAGTTGCAATTCAAAGCCTGATTGCTTAGCAAATCGCCTATTGCCATCAAGCACCATACCTATATGTTTCGGTAAGGCTGCATCAGACTGTTCTAATGCACGCTCTAATCTTTGTTCATACATCCAATAAAGTGGTTTTAACAAATAGTTCGATAAACCAATAATGCCTTTAGTTGTTCGTGCCGTGATTCTTAATAGTATTTTTGAAAAAGTAGTTAAAAGCCTTTGTTCACTCAATGCCATAAACACTAGCTTAACAAAATTTTGAAGAATATAGAACTGCAAAAGCAATATGAGAGTCCAATAAAAAACGTATGACCCTTTATAAAGCGTACTATGTAGGCGTGAATGAAAACCTCAAGAGTACTGTCACAGACGCAAATATCATAAAAACTCAGAACATGGCAGCTTGTGCAGTATCGGATTATAATCTCAAATCCTCAATGCACAGAAAGTGCGTTCTA
>CALGZD010000126.1 GCA_937934635.1 uncultured Deinococcales bacterium | reverse complement strand
ATTGTTTATGTTTCTTTGACCTTAACACCATCGCACTATGGGGTTATTTTAAAAGACCATTTTGGTTTGGATTATAAACCTCTTGTGGGGCAGGCTCAGCCTATTCGGGGAGATGAGTACTCGGTTGTCACACCCTATTTTCAAATAGCTGTAAATAACAACTTTCAACGCTTTAACCAGACGAGTCCTTATGGTGAAGACTTAAGGAACTTTGTGGGATTGCCTTTGCAAGATTGGGCACTGGTATTTAAGCCCTATATGTGGGGTTTCTGGGTGATGGATGCGGCTCGAGCCTTCTCGCTATATCACTACTTCATGATAGCTGCTTTTCTAATTGGCTTCACACTCTTTTTGAACCGTTTAAAGTTACCACTCTTGTATTCTGTACTCATTGCAGGAATTCTCTTCTTTTCCCACCATAATCAAGTTTGGTGGTCGAGCAACGCACCAGTCTTAGGTTTGACAGTTTGGATTCTTTTACCTTTTTTGTATAAATGGTCTTATCCAGTTAAGTTTTTAGCTACATTTTATCTAGCTACAATGGCGATACTTGCTCTCATTTATCCTGCATGGCAGATTTCACAAGTATATGTTCTAGGGTTGTTAGCGCTAGCCTTTAGGCGAGATTCTTTTCGCTTCAGCAATCTTGTGGCTTGTGGCTTGGGTTTCCTGTGTGCGTGTGGGCTTAGTTATTATTACTTAAAAGACATAATTCCCCTGATGCAAAATACAGTTTATCCAGGTAATGTTGCCTTTTCTGGAGGAGGCGCAGCAAAACATTACCTTTGGGCACAGTTTGCGCCACATGCACTTATTACAACAGAGTTTAACCCCATATTTTTTAGTGCAAGAAGCAACATCTGTGAAGTGGGTACAGTTGCTAGTTTGCTTCTGACATTCATTTTGAGTTTTTCAGATTATCGCTGGTGGATTATTAGATTAAAAACCTATATCTGGCAGTGTGTTGTTTGTGTTATTGGTCTCAGTATCATTCTTTCGTGGATGTTTTTACCTATCTCGGCAGACATCGGTCAATTTTTACTTCTTGATCAAGTAAAGTCACATCGTTTAGTTCTTGCTTTTGGTACATTTGTCGTACTTTTAAGTGCAATTTCTGTATTTTATTCAAAATGGGTTTTTTCTTGGTTGAGAATGTTGGTCTATTGTGTATTTACGCTATTAGCGCCATATGTTATCTATACAAAACAAAATAACCCTGTCAAAATGCTTGGACCATTTGATGGCTACGATATTGCAGCAATTACGATAGTGTTGCTTTTAGTTATTGCTAAGCTCTTTGCTAACAATCTTTCAAAAGATATAAAAAAGTTTGCGTATTACTTTGCTGCCATAGCACTTGTCTATAACATAGTAAGCTTTAGTCATTTTAATCCTATGCAGCAAGCATCAGATATATTTTCACAAGACATTAAAACTAAAGTAGAGGCTTTAAAATCAGAGTTAACTCTTTCAAATGAGAATTTAGCTGCCTATGAAGGTACAAAGGCTGTAAGTGCAGCCTTAAGCGGTATTGGGTTGCCAACACTTCATCATGCATTCATGTCACCAGAACAAGAGTTCTTTGAGAAGAAATATCCAGATTTGCCTGCGCAGAAGAGTAATCGCTTGTTTAATCGATTTGCAAAGGTTGGTACGGTTGAGAGTTTTGTTGTACCTGAGCTTATTGCAGCAGATTTAATCGGTCTTCCTGCGAAGAGTGCTGCCACATCGATTCAGTTAGAATTAATAGAGCATGATATTTCTAATAATAGTAAGAAAGCTTATGTAGAAGCTTTTGCGTGGTCGGAGAGAGTAGATAACAAAAGGCTGTTGCGTGTTGATTTTTATAGTCAAGACATCTTGGATGTGAATGCAGTAGTTGCTTTGGTGAGTTTAAGTAAGACCTTACAAAGGAGAATAGAAAGTAAAGAGGTCATTCTAGATACTGCTCTGATTGCTAAACCAAACCTAACTAAACTACTTTCTTTAGATAGTTCAGTTCACGAAACACTAGAGGCTAATACTATATGGCAACTCTATTTAGAGTTTAGTAGTGAGAGGGTGGGGGTGCTGAATACATTAGATAAAAATGTTCAAAGTATAAAAATTAAAAATCTACAAGATTCCATACTACTCTATCCAACAAAAAACTTAGAAGTAGAGAAAGTATCAAAAAACTTTCTTACAATTGCAGATATTGTTTCTACTGTGCATGGCAATGTGGATACCCTAAGGTACAATTCAGATACTAACGCTTTAACAGTTCTTGGATGGGCACCTGTTGAAGATGTACCAACCGCACGTTGGATAGGTTACTTTAGCCCTGATACATCATTAAAATTGAAAGCTGTAAATGTCCATACTAGAGAAGATGTGCCACTGAGTTTTGGGGCGTATGTAGATAAAGGTTTTGAACTTATTTTTGATGCGCCAAATTTTGATGAAAGTGTAGCATTGCCTTTATGTCTTTATGCTGTGACTGATGCATTTGGTCTCTTTCCAATCAATGCAAAAGGTCAAAACATGTCATGCCTTTTTACTAATGCTGTGTCTGATAGTGGAATCATTGAGGAATTAGATGAAGTTCTTGATGTGCAGAGTTTACAAGGAACAATTGATGCGCTGACTTTTGATAAGGAAAATAATCGAATTTCAATAGTCGGTTGGGCACCTCGCAACCAACTGAATGACATTGAAAATTCAGAGCGTTGGTTTGGTTACTTGAGTGAAGTTGAGGTTGAGAATTTTACAATCAAGAGTGTGTCTAGACCAGATGTTGTAAAGGCTTTTGGTGATGCGTATATAATGTCAGGCTTTGAAATAAATCTGGAAATTACAAACACAACGAATTTAAGTAGCCCACTAAATTTTTGCTTTTATGGGCGTAATAATCAGTTGGGTGTTTTTCATATTCCAAGTAGTAATAATGATACAGTGATTCGTTGTGAACAGTAATGGTATTTCGTTGCAGGTGAAAGTTTTAAAAAACCTATATTTTAATGTCGTAATTGCACTTATTATTTTTTGTCTAATGTGTGTTGCGGTAGCCCAAAGAGCCACAATACAGCCAAACATCATACTGATTGTTGCAGATGACTTAGGTTATGGTGACTTAAGTTTTACAGGTTCGACAACGCTTACACCAAATATTGATCGTCTTTTTGAAGAGGGTGTTAGTTTTAACCAAGCGTACGCAAATTCCCCTCTCTGTACGCCATCACGGGTTGCATTACTCACAGGACAATATCAACAACGCACGAGTATCGATAGGAATATCTTGTTTTACGAGCGAGATATTGGTTTAAACACCGATACTGTTCTTATTTCTGAAGTTCTCAAAGAAGCTGACTACAATACAGCTATCATTGGTAAATGGCACTTGGGTTTTACAGCAGAATCACACCCAAATAATCAAGGCTTTGATGAATTTGTAGGTCTTATTTCTGGTTCTGCAAATTATTACAGCCACAAAAATTTAGGTATACATGATTTGTGGAAGAATGATCAGGAATTTTACGATGATCGTTACAGCACAGATTTATTTACTGATGAAGCTATCAGTTTTATAGCGAAGCAAAAAGATAAAGCTTTTTTCTTGTATTTGCCTTACACCACACCACACACGCCCTTTCAAAGTCCACAGCACCGAGGGGCTGTTGCCTACAAAGGGAAAAACACTGCACCGATTGCTGCCACTATCTATCAGCAGATGATTCAAAACTTTGATGAGAATATTGGTAAGTTGACTAGGTATCTTGAAGACAATGACTTAAATAAGAATACAATTATTGTGTTTACCAGTGACCATGGAGGTATTCCTAGCATCGCTGATAATGCTGGTTTACTTGGCGGGAAGTCGAATCTAACAGAGGGTGGACTTCGAGTGCCCTTAGCTATATATGGACCAGATGTGTTACCTAGTGGCAAAGTTGTGCAAGAACAGGTTGCACTGATGGATTTGCTACCAACTTTTATGGACTTTGCAAATACCAGCAGTGTAAATATAAACAGTGCAAATATCAGCAGTGATAGGTCACTAACTATAGATGGTTTGAGTTTGTATGAGCTTATTTTTGAAGAAGGTTTCGTACAACACCACGACGCACTCTATTTTATGTCTTATGGCGTTAAAGTGATGATTGAGGATAACTGGAAATACTTTGCCTTGCCTGATGGAAGTGAATACCTTTTTGACATAGCTGATGAAGAAACAAATTTGGCAGACGCTTTTCCTGAGAGGTTAAGAGCTATGGCAGAAGCGCATAGTGACTGGCAAAAGGATGTTACTGCTGGTGTTGAGCAGTTGCCAGATGGTAGAGGGTATGGTCAACAGGCAGTTTGGGCTACAAAAGTGCTTGAAGAAAGTGTGAAGGCGGAAGCAACTAATTTTCTAACGTGGTTGGTTAGAGGGGTATTTGAACAGAGAAATGGTAATTTTGATAAGGCGCTTAGTAGTTATGGTGTTGGGCTCGAGCTCAATCCTGAAAGCATAGAAGCACGTATGCAAAGGTCTAGCCTACACAGAGAACAAAAGAACTACAGTAAGGCATTTGCTGATTTAAATTGGATATGGCAAAACTATCAGGGAGACTCAGTGCAATTAAAAAACACGACAAAAAAAGAGTTATG
>CALGZD010000125.1 GCA_937934635.1 uncultured Deinococcales bacterium | reverse complement strand
TCTAAACTGATTTGCTCCATAGGTAAATCTGCTAATATTTTGCCAGTATGTGGACCTTTTACAGCCTCACCAGTTTCCTGTCTCCACCATGAACCTGAGCGTTTATCTTTAAAAATGGCATTAAAGGTAATTGCACCAATTAGACCAAACTCTAAAGCTTTACCATCTACATTGACGTCATACACTCGTCCACTTCTACATAAACCACAATAGGTTACCCAGATTGGTAATTCAGTAATCTTGTCTGGAATTTGGTGGTGGTAGCAGACCATGCTAACTGGATAGGCTTTTTTTACACCATTATGTTCGATGCCCATCACTTGTGCAGAGAGTTCTATTTCATTGTCAGCAGCAGTTTTAAAAACAGGATTTGTTAAGGGTTTAAATTTGTGTTTGCCAACCCAGAATAGGTTGAACAGCCAATAGACATATCCCCATAGTGCACCAAATACTACTGTGCCGAGAATAAGAGCAATAAGATGTTTTGGGAATATCAATATAAAAAGAATAAGTAAGAGGATTCCTAATATAATTCTGATGGGCCAGATATAGGTCCACATGATATAGGCTAAATCTAGTTGCCAAGAAAATTTTTGAAGAACTGGTGGTGTGCCGTTGGCGCTTAGCCCTTTAACGAGTTCTGCAAGTATAAGAATAGTAAAAATAATGAGAAATAAGCTAAGCATAAATATTACTCCTTTAATTTTGAGGCTGGACAAGCGCTTTGTTTCTTTTTTTTTCAGAGCTTTGGAACATTCCCAGTTTTGACATTAGCTTTACCTACTTTCCTTAGTCCGTAGGATGGGCTGTGCCCATCGCTTTGCTTCTTTTGGTTAAAATTTGATTTGTAGATTCTTGAACCTTTAACCTGAATCCACCCCAGCCCTCCTTTAAAAAAGGAGGGGGCTAAATAGATTTATTGTTCTTTTTCTTTATCTACCCAACCCACATTTACAGGGTGGGCTTTGCGTTGTTCACTCGTTTCACCTGTATGTTTACCCGCATGCCAACCAACATCAGATAGATTCTCTGTTGCAAAGTCTATAGATTCTTGGTCGGTGACAGTTGCAATTGTGTCATTCCAGCGGTTTAGCCAAGCTGCTAAACTACTCACTGCTAAAATTTCAATAATCTGAGTATTGCTGTAGTGCTTACGCAAGTTTTCGAAATGTTCAGGTTTAGTTGCGTTTGGGATTTGTGCAGCAGCTCGCATTAAATCAAGTGCAGCTCGCTCTCCATCTGAGAATAAGTCTGATGTTTCGTATTCCCAAATCGCACGAATACGCTCTGTATCTACACCCATTGAGTTAAGGCGAAAGGCACCGTGTGATTGGCAGTGTTGACAACCACTAGAGAGACTTGCCATGGTGAATAGTTCCATTTTTTGCTGTCTACTGATTTCTTTATTTTGTTGTACAGTTTTGACTAGCGTTAGAAAAGTTTGTTGAAGCTCTGGCCAAAGAGCCATTTCAAAATCTTGACGGTTGTTGTATTCGCTCATTGGTTGAGTCTCCTTAGGGATTGCAGATTTTAAGTTAAATAAAATAAATTGAGAATTGAAATTACATGTATATGTAGGTTTATATGTAGGTGTGGTTGATACTGGATGTTGATTGTGATGCGATGGGTATACAAAAATAAAATAGTGTGTTGGCTAAAATAACTACAGCCAGTTACCAGCTCTATTGTTGTGCTAGTAACTGGCTGTAGTTAAAATCTTATGCGTTCAAGATTTTTATTTGTTCAACTTCGCTTATTCAGCAAGGCAAGTTAACATACCATCGTCGCCTCTTAGGCACTCTTCTGGTACGAGTCTGTCAGGAATTTCCATTCCTTGTTCTTGATAGAACTGAATAGCACCTGCGTGAAGTGGTTTTGCCATACCTGCAAAAGCATCTTCTAGGATAATTTGTGACAACCATGGTGAGTTTTCACGTTGAGCTTCTACACCTGCCCACCAAGCTTTTGTGATTTTATAAATAGTTTCTTGATCCAAGGCAACATTGGTTTCTACATTTACAAGAGACTCGAGCATTTCTACATCGGTATCGTTGTCTTGATTATCACCATAAGTCCCTGCTGGAATAACGCCCCAACGACGAATGCCACGATCAACAGATGGCTGCTGACCTGATTCTGCTTTTTGCTCATCAGAAATACCAATCATACGAAGCTCTTTGGTAAGTGCAAGCTGACTGACACCTGGACTTGGTGCTAAAGTTGGTACTACATAGACATCAAGTTGACCGTCTTGCATGGCTTGCTGTGCTGCACCCCAACCAAGATTAGATAGTTCAAAGTCATCCTGAGTTAGACCAGTAATATTTTCAACCATACTAAGAATTGTTCTAGTAGCAGCACCGCCTGGAGGACCAAAGAATACACGCTTGTCTTCGAAATCTTCCCAAGTACGAATATCAGAATTTGCATTTACAATAATGTGATATGGCCCTAATGGATAACCAAACACACCACGAAGGTTTGCTGCAAACTCAGGTGCATTAGGTACTTCTGCATACATGGCTTGTCCGTTCTGCAATAAGCCGTAAACAACCGCTGCACCCATAGAAAAGTCAATTTCGCCAGTTGAAGTTTGTAGTGTGTGCATCGTACCTGCACCAGTTGCGTTTAGCTGGATTTCAACATCATCAAGTGCTTCATTGACAATGTTTACAAAAGTTGAGTTCACCAAGTAAGCACTTGTACCTGGTGCCAAGCTTGACATCTTCAAGATTTCT
>CALGZD010000124.1 GCA_937934635.1 uncultured Deinococcales bacterium | reverse complement strand
ACTGAAATGCAGAATGTCCAGCACCTACAACCATCACTCGTTTATTCGCAAAACGCTCTCGGTCAGCATTTAAAACATCTGGAATACCATAGTGGAGTTTATCTTTTGCAGCTTTTTCGCCAATTGCAGGCAAGCCACCTGCCCCAAGTGGATTAGGATTTGACCATGTGCCCGTGGCATCCATAACAGCTTTTACTTCTACTTGTCGTTCACCCTCTGCACTTTCAACATGCAACACAAAAGGTAAATCTTCCCGATTATCATCTTTAAGCTTGTCCTGATTTTTTCTACCTACAGCTATAACCTTTGTGCCAAGATGAAGCTTGTCTTGAATGTCTGGTAAAGCAGCAAGTGGTTCAAGATAGTCTTCAATAATCTCTTTACCCGTTGGCAAATAGTCATCTTGTGGCGCTTGCCAACCATAATCACTCAAGAGTGTTTTTGCTGCTGAGTCAATATTAAATTGCCAAGGCGAAAAAACACGAACATGCTGCCAAGAACGAATGTTTGCTGCAACTTCATTGCCCATTTCAAAAATAATTGGCGTTTCACCACGCTCTATAAGATGTGCTGCTGCTGCTAATCCTATTGGTCCTGCACCGATTACTGCTACTGGAAGGTTTGACATGTTTGCGACCTCTATTCCTTTCACTATCTTAACTTAAATGACTAAATATAACGATATAACTAGAAATACCGTTATATTGCTTCAAAAAAATTTACCTGCTACTTACAACTTCAATATCACTCATGGCAACAAAGTTTGAATCGTCAGTGGCGCAAGAGTCAGTGGCGCAAGAGTCATCAACACAACATTCTTCTGTTAAGAATCCAAGTAAAGCAGTCATCTGTGTGAAGTTTGCACAACAGCACAAGCTTGTTCCTACCTTGCTCTGAATAACTAGCTCTTCTTGAACCAACTTTTGCAAATGATGCGACACTGTTGATCTTGGGATATCTAGTTGTTCTTGAATCTGACCAACAAATAAACCTTTGTTACCTGCTCTAACAAGCATTCTGAATATATTTAGACGCACAGGAGAACCTAGTGCTTCTAGTGCTTGGGAGGCTTGCTCGAGCTTCATAACAACACTATAACGGTAATTATCGTTATAGTCAAGTCTTGATTCCAAACTGCCCCAACTATTCAGCACCAAAAAGAAAAACTGCCCTAAACAACAGCAACCAACTTCTAATATTCCCTTCACGGATGATTAATTATGAAATACAGATAAATCTCCAAGCAGGCTTTATTTGCTAGGCTTTCTAAAACAAAAGAAGAGTGGAGAAAGCGTTCATTACTGCTCTCAAAGACCTATAGGGAGTTATTATGTCTTTTAACTTTAAACACGGTGGTTATGAAGGAAGCGAAAGACCTGCATCAGGGACATCATTTGCAGCCCCACAAACCATTACGATTGCTGGACCAAAACCCTCTTTTAATTATATTTTCCCCGACCTTGCTAGCGACCCAGCTTGCTTACTCCCACAAAGTGTTGACACTGTCAGAGGTTTACGAGCTCTAGCTACTGCCATGGTTGCCGAACCTGGTGGGGATAGCAGCAGTCTAGAATCAACCATTCCCCCTGTCTATACCTATTGGGGACAATTCATCGACCATGACATCACTGCTATGAATATCACTAGTGGTAATCCAGACATCAGGGATGCCAATATGCAGCCCATGGAATTTGCAACGGCGATAAGTAGCATCAAAAACGACAGACATCCACTTTTTGATCTTGATTGCATCTATGGCGATGGTCCTGGTACAAATCCAGATGGCTCTCCTACTATAGCTTCAACACTTGGCATGTACCAAGCTGATAATGTGCGCTTCACTATTGGTCCAAACAGCATGATAGGCAATCCTTTAACGCCTAATCCACACTTGGATGATGACCCAAACCAAGCCACAAGAGACTTACCAAGACATCAAAAAACTGCACTCATCGGTGACAGTCGCAACGACGAAAACACCATCGTCTCTCAATTTCATCTGGCAATGCTAAAGTTCCATAATGCAGTAGCTGATTGGGTCGAACAAAATGAATTTCTTAGTGGGGACGAGCTCTTTGAGAGAGCAAGACAACTTACTGTTTGGCACTTTCAATGGCTTCTGGTCAATGATTACCTAGAAACAATCGCCATATCTGGAACTGCCAATCGCATTTTGTTTCAAGGGCAGCAATTTTATAACCCACCCTTTAGTAATAACCCTGTACATATTCCTATGCCCCTAGAGTTTTCAGTTGCAGCCTACCGTTTTGGTCATACAATGGTACGAGCACTCTATGACTTCAATAAAAACTTTGGACGTACCGAGACTGGTAGCGAAACTAGTAGCACAGGGGGTCAAGCAAGCTTTGAGCTATTATTTGCATTTACTGGTAATGGTGGTTTTTTCGGTCAAGAAACCCTGCCCAATAACTGGATTATCGAATGGGATAGGTTTACTGACAAGCAAAGTCCTTTTGCGGATCGCTTTGCCCGCAAAATTGACACGGACATAGCCTTTCCGCTTTCAGCTATGAGCAATGAAGGCAATAATGAACAAAGTATAGATGCTAGAGACATCATGAAGCACCTTGCTATGCGAAACCTACTTCGTGGTTATGCTCTCAGAATGCCTACAGGTCAGTGTCTGGCAGAAGCCATGAACTTTACACCACTTAGCCAAGTAGAACTAAAACATGGCAAAGAAGCAACCGATGTTGCACTGACGCAATCAAACTTTTTAGATAAAACACCGCTGTGGTATTACATTCTTAAAGAATCAGAAATTCGTGAAGATGGCAATACTCTTGGCGAAGTAGGTAGTCAAATAGTTTGTGAAACCTTGATTGGGCTTATTCGTAGTGATCCAAATGCCTACCTCTATGCTAGAAACGACCGTTTGTGGGGACCTCAAGACGGTGTCACAACTGCTACAGGTGGACGCATTATGAACATCAGCGATTTGTTTAAGTTTGCAGGGGTTGCCTAGTTTGCAAGGCTTGCCTAGTTTGCAGGTGTTGCCTAGTTTGTAAGGCTTGCCTAGTTTACAGGTGTTGCCTAGTAAGTATGCTCTCATTGAAAATACAAAACATCTCAGTATTCTGTATTCCCAAAGCTCAAAAACATACTTTTTTTTACAAAAGCTTGGACTATAAATGAATTCCTATATTCTTGCCTTCAAATGCCGAATAAACTGTTGCGCCGTTCGTCCAGAATAACCATTACCCCAATCAGCAAAGCGTATGGCATCTTGTTTGATATCACCAACATCTAAACCTTCTTGGGCAATAAGACCATTAACCACTTCAAGATATTGACGTTGCTGCATATTTGGAAAAGTTATAGTCAAGCCAAATCGGTCTGACAAGGCAAGACGCTCATTTTGGGTATCCCACTTATGGATGTCATCATCTAGCGGATCGGGTCTATCTTTAAAACCTTCTTTCACTAAGTGACGGCGGTTACTGGTAGCATAAACCAACATATTTTCAGGCGGGCTACTCAGTGAACCTTCTAGTAAGGTTTTGAGAGGTTGAAAACCATTATCATTTTGTTCAAAAGCTAAATCATCAACAAAAAGAATATACTTGTGCGGACGTGACCGCAGATTTTCTATGACGATATTAAGTTCTTGCAAATGACTAGGCGCTAACTCAATCATTCTTAGACCTTGGTCTGCATAGGCAGGCAAAAGACTACGTACTGCTGAAGATTTCCCACTACCACGCATTCCGTAAAGTAACGCATGTTGCGCTGGTTTATTTGCTAAGAAAGCTTGAGTGTTAGCTAGTAAACGCTCCAGTTGTTTATCGATACCTATAAAGCGAGATAAAGATATATTTACTGGGTGTTTGATGACTTCGAATTGACCATCAGCAAAGCGGTAAGCTAAATGTTTTGAGAGTAAACCTGTGCCGTGGCTGCGATTGTGCTCGAGCACACCTCTCAACACTTCCTCACCACTCCCTGCTTTTAAAGCCTCCTCAAGAGATTTAAAGCTACCAGAAGCCTGAATATGTAAAGCATCTAAACTAGGCACACTCATAGCTAATTTTTCAGAAAGCTCTTTTGCAATATCTCGTTTAACAATACTCTGCAATAGTTCGATATCTAAAAGCGCAGCTTCTTTCAAGCTTGTTGGCACATTATCTATATCAAGTCCATTAACTGCCGAATCAACAAAAAGTAAATCTTCTGCCATAGCAGCACTTAACGAAGAAGCTTGTCTTTTTAACAAGGCAGAGAATAAATCTGCATAGGCAATTGATAATTTACTTACATCAATATCTGTTTTACTTTTGTTTAGTAGCTCAATCACACGTCGTAATGAAGGGTAGTAGGTTTGCAGCTCGAGCCCTCGAAACACGTACAAGTTCATAGGATACATAGCTCTAACTCTATCTTGTGTTCCCTTCCATATCAATCTAGGAAAAAGGAAAACTACCAGCCTCATGACATTCGTTTGAAGAAGCCTGTGATAAACTCTCAGCTATGCAAAAACTTACTGTAATGAATCACCCACTGATTCAACACAAGTTGTCTATCTTACGAGCAGAAGATACAAGCGTGCGTGAATTTCGAGAACTTAGCAAAGAAATCAGTATGCTCATGGCTTTCGAAGCCATGAATGAATTGCCTCTTACCAAAATCACCGTCAAAACACCTGTTGACAATGCTACAGCACATCAACTCAGTCGTAAACTATCCCTCGTTGTAATTTTACGTGCTGGTTTAGTCATGGCAGATGCAATCTTGAACCTTGTGCCAAACGCACGTGTTGGTCATATCGGCATGTACCGTGACCCCGACACTCTAAACCCAGTCGAGTATTATAAGAAGCTTCCTTCTGACATTGCAGAAAGTGAAGTTTTTTTACTAGACCCAATGCTAGCCACAGGTGGCAGCGCCAACGCAGGTATTGAGGTTCTCAAAAAATCTGGTGTAGACCATATTCGTTTAATGTGCATTATTGCTGCGCCTGAAGGTATAAAAGCTGTACATGATGTCAACCCAGATGTTGAAATCATCGTTGCTGCTCAAGACAGCCATCTTAATGACCATGGCTATATTGTGCCTGGTTTAGGTGATGCAGGGGACCGTATCTACGGCACGAAGTAAGCTATAATTCTATAATAAATCGTAATAGAATTCTCATCACATCAATCTATTAGCAAGTACACTCTAAGTAAGACGTACCAGAAATACACTAACGACATACATTAAACGCTATGGGAGAGCAACATTCAGCATGAAAGAACAACTAATTAGTGCATTACCCATGGTTGTAGTAACTTTTATAGTTGCTCTTGGCAGTGTAGCGTGGTTAGTTCCTAAAATCCGTGCTTTTGCTTTGCGTGTTGGTGCTTATCAAGAGGGTGGCAAGAACCACGGCAGTGGTGTACGAATGCATATTGGTGCATTGCCAAATATTGGTGGTATTGCCATCTTTCTAGGCTTCATCCTTGCCTTGCTTGCAGGTAGTTTTTTCCTTCCAACACTCATTGGCGATATTGATGACGTACGTATCAAACTCTTAAGCATCGTCCTAGGTGCTACCTTTATGTGCCTAGTGGGCTTTATTGATGATATGTGGGAAGTTCCCGTAAGTTTACGTTTGGCGACACAGCTTGTTGCTGCTGGCTTGTTGGTCATGAATGGCATCAAGATTACCTTCATCACCGATTACTTTGGTAATCAAGACTATCTTTTCTTCACAAGTGAACTCTTTACTACAACCATCACACTCCTTTGGATTGTAGGCTTTACCAATGCCTTTAACTTTATTGATGGACTCGATGGGCTTTCCTCAGGCATTGCTGCTATTTCTAGTCTTGCTCTCTTAGCCGTTGCGGTTAATTTCAGCAATCCTGCTACTAGCGCAACCATGCTGCTCTTAGCGGCCATTGCGGGTGCATCACTAGGCTTCTTACGTCACAACTTTAACCCTGCAAAGATCATTATGGGTGATTCAGGCGCTTACACACTGGGCTACGTCTTAGCAGCCGTGAGTGTACTAGGTGCGCTAAAAGTGACTGCACTTGTGTCTGTAGCAACACCTGTACTTATCCTCGGATTACCTGTTGTAAACATTACACAAGTCACGATTAAACGTATGCTCCGTGGTAGAAGCATTGCCCTTGCAGGCAACGATCACCTACACGACATCATTCGAGAACGTAGCGGTTCTAAACGACTTACTGTGATTATTTTGTGGTGTGCTAC
>CALGZD010000123.1 GCA_937934635.1 uncultured Deinococcales bacterium | reverse complement strand
GCAGCACCTTGATTTTGCGAAAGACGTTCTAGCTTTAATCCTAAAACATCTGCATTCATCTGTAACCACATATCTGACTCAGCGCCACCTCCCGCAGTTAAGCAGGTTTTTAAGGTTGTGAGGTTTGAGATAACATCAAGCGCATCTGCCATGCTAAAAGCAACGCCTTCAAGTACAGAACGCACAATATCTGCTTGGTTTGTGGCTAAGCTTAATCCAGTCCATGAACCACGCAAATCTGGGTTCATGTGTGGCGTGCGTTCGCCAGATAGGTACGGCTTAAAGCAAACGCCATTACTACCGATTTCGCTTGTGGATGCTAGTTCTGTTAAATAATCAAAAGAATGGTCTGGCGCAAAGGTATCATGATACCACTGAAAGCTACCCGCAGCAGAGAGAGTCACGCCTAATAGGTTGTAGCCACCATCTGCATGACAAAAGAGATGCACCCGACCTTCAGGGTCAGGTTTCGCTTCAGTTAATGGCGCAAAGATGACACCCGAAGTACCTAAGCTAAGTGTGCCAAGTGATGTATCAGAACTCGATAATCCTAAGCCAATGGCAGCAGCAGCATTGTCACCACCACCAGCAATTACTGGCAAGCCTTCTGGTAAGTCTGTAGCCAGTGCCATATCAGCAGTTAGTGTGCCTGTTTGTTCATGCGATGCAATGATGTTGGGGAAGATGCTTGGGTCGATATCTAGCGCAGCTAAAATATCAGCATCCCACTCTTTCTTTGCAAGGTTAAAGCAGTTACTGCCAGATGCATCGCTTGGTTCTGCAACCATCTCACCCGTGAGTACATAGCCTAAGTAGTCTTTAGGCAATAAAGAGTGACGTAATTTGGCAAAATTTTCAGCTTCAGCTTCTTGCATCCAAACTATTTTTGGTGCATGAAAACCAGTAATAGCAGGATTACCAGTACTCTGTATGAAAGTGTCACGAGGTACTTTTGCTTCCATCGTTTTAACTGCGTCACCTGTACGTTGGTCGTTCCAAAGCAGTGCAGGGCGTATGACTTCTCCGTTTGCGTTTAAAGGAACCATGCCGTGCATTTGCCCAGATAAGCCTAAAGCTATGATTGTGTGGTCACTGCCAAGTTTAGTAACCATTTCTTTTAGTGCTGTAATGCTTTCTTGTTTCCAATCGCTTGGCTTTTGTTCAGTCCAGCCTGGTTGTGGTGTTAAGAGTGGATAGCTACGATTGATTTCAGCAACAGTTTTGCCTTCAGTCGTTACAGCTAAAACCCGAACACCGCTTGTGCCTAAGTCTAGTCCTAAGGCTACATCTGGCCGATTTATATTTGACACGGTTTAACGAACACCTAAGAGTAAATCAACGACAAGTTGGTCTAGTTTTTCTAAGCCCATGTCACGTGCGCCTAAAGCCACACGGTCAAATTCTTGCCCCTTTAGATTCGCTGCACCGTCGCTTGAATAGTTGCTCATAACTTTTTGTAGCTCTGCATCATGAACATGATAAGCCTCTAGCGTTGCTTGGATTTCTTTGTCTTCTGCAAACTGCTTCGCTTTCTCTTTGAGAATCAGGTAGGTACGCATACAGCCTTTTGCAAATTCCCAAACACCGTCTGAGTTTTCTGTACGCAGGGCGTGAGCGTCAAAGTGAAGTGGTCCAGCATAGCCAGTTTCTTCTAGAAGCTTGACCAATAAAAATGCAGGTTTTAAGTTCTCAGAACCAAAGCGCAAGTCTTGGTCAAAGCGACCCATTTTTTGGTCATTTAAATCGATGTGGAAAAGTTTTTCAGCGTCAATCGCTTGAGCAATTGCATGGACGAAGTTTAGTCCAGCCATAGTTTCGTGTGCAAACTCTGGGTTTAGACCAACCATGTCTGAATGTTCTAAGGTTGCTATAAAGCCTAAGGCTGAGCCAACTGTAGGTAGGTAAATGTCGGCACGTGGTTCGTTTGGCTTGGGCTCGAGCGCAAATTTCAAATCATAGCCATTATCTTTTACATACTCACACAAGAAGTTAATAGAATCACGAAAGTAACCCATACCATCCAGTGGATTATTCGTAGCATCAACCTCACTACCTTCACGACCACCCCAAAATACATAAGTGGTTGCGCCAAGTTCTACGCCCAAGTCAATAGCGTTCATAGTCTTTTGCAAGGCATAGGCACGAACTCTAGCATCGCCAGATGTAAAAGCACCATCTTTAAAAGCTGGGTCGCTAAAAAGATTTGTAGTAGCCATAGGCACAACCATGCCGTTATCGCTCAAGGCTTGTTTGAATTCTTTGACGATAGCATCACGTTCACTTGCAGTAGCGTCAATAGGTACAAGGTCATTGTCATGAAGGTTGACACCGTAAGCACCAAGCTCAGAAAGCTTTTCGACAATCTGTGGTGCAGTAAAGCCTGGACGAGTTGGTTCCCCGAAAGGGTCACGACCTATGTTGCCGACCGTCCAGAGACCAAATGTAAATCTATCTGCTTTTGTTGGGGTGTATGAAGTGGACATGATAAAGTTCTCCTTTTTAGAATGAAGGTTAAGAGTATTTTTACTGATTGCCTAAAGTACTAATTTGCATGTGCATTCAATAGCGTTTCTATGAATCTAAAATATACGAAATAACTGCACACACTGAGCGGCTTTATTCTTACTCGTTAGCAAGCTCGCCGACTAACTGCGACAGCAGTTAATCGTGGAATTGCTTTTATAGCACAATAATAAATAGTTCTAGCTATAAAATAATAAAACTTAAGGTCTAAATATTCTTACAAAAGCAAGCACTATCTTAGAAGTTTAGGTGCGATTTAACTGTAAAAATGCTTTTTCTAGGTGGATTTTACGTTTATTTTTGTGGAATTGTCAAGACCTATTACAACTACTAGTTGAGATGTAATGCTTATGGAGTATATTATTTAGAAGTTCAAAGTAATTATGAAGGGCTTCTAGGACGGGCTAAATACTGTTTGTATGTTTGCGGAATATTTAAAACTGAGGTAATTTTGACAAAAAAACGAAGTTTTCACATATGTGAAAACTTCGGAGATGAGGGATTGTTTTTAAAGCTGTATGTCTAGTTAGACGCTACTGGAAATTCTCCTGTAGCAAATAGGACGCTAAATGCGCGGCACCAGATAATAACTCTATCGAAATCATCTAAATTGACGTCTTCAGGAATGATGTAAGACTGAGTGCCTTTGCGGTTTTCTAAACGACCTAGATTAACGAACTCTTTGGTGTTATCGCCTTTGGTTAACCAGACAAATAGATCTGGACCACGTGTGACATTGAACTCTTCTGAAAATTTTAGAATGCGCTGACCATCTTCTTCTACGATTTCAAATGAGCCTTCACCTGTGTGGAATCTGTCTGCATCGACAAATTGTCCTGAAATTGCTTGTGGGCTCATATCTTGCATGTTTTCTTGTAGTGTTGATTCTTGAGCCATTGCTGCAGTGTTGAAGATAAATAGTGCGCTAGCGATAAGCGTGAAAAGAACGCTTGAGATAAGTGTGATGATGCTTGTCGTGCCCTGTGTTACCTGTGTTGCTTGTGTTATTTGTGCTTCAGTTGCTTTCATTTGTTTGTACCTCCTAGTACGTGTTTGATGTTTATAAGATAGTAGGAGGGTGGGTAGTGGGTCACCACCCGAAAAGGGTAGTGCCTAACCTAAGGTAAATCTTTGGTAAATTTTTGAGCTGAGGCTTATGCAATTTCAAGTAAGACTAACATCTTACATAAAGGTGCGGAATAACGCTTGATGATGGTGCTGATTAAGCTAAATAATACCGTGTCCGAAAATATATGTAGCAAAAGAATAGGTGCCTTAGTTTATTCCGCTAGTTACCTGAATTACTACTTAAAAACATGGTCAGACTTTATAACGGATTTAAGCGGAATTGGTATAAGTTATACCGAAGTGAATCATAAATGTCATAATCACAAACATATCGAAGCGTTGTAACTTGTGTGCCCTTCGGTTCTGATGACAACTTTTTCTGCTAATGGATTATGACTTTCTTCTTTCAGTTTAGTATTAGAGGGAAATATACTTCAATGTTTGTCCTTTCAAACAAACAACTTCCCAACAACTGTTTTGTAATCTTGTACTTGATATAAGTTTGTAACACAAAGCTGTTACACCGAGTCCGACACTATCGTTCATTAAGTAAGCAGCTAGAAGCGTCAGGTGCTTAACCACATTCCGCTTTATAGTTAGATTTTTAAATCAGAACAGCTTATGAATTAATTAAGCGGAATTGGTATTACAGAAGGCTAGGTGCTTTTCAAGCTTAGAAAATAGGTGCTCTTTAAGCTTAGAAAATAGGTTGCCTACTGAAAATGCTTAGTATCAATCAAGACGGATTTTCAATTTAAAGTAGTACACACTCTTTGTAGGAATATTTATGGATTCAATCGAAACATTATCAATCGGACTATTATCAATTGCTTTTGTAGTCAACTTTTTATCTTCGTTTATACTTGTACGTTTTATCTACTATCCAAAAAAGAAAAATAGAAACTACATTTTTACTTTTTTAGCGCTTAGTACCATTCTCTTTTTTGTTGTCATTTTGTTTAGAAGCATCGAGTTAAGCCTTGGCGCTAGCTTTGGGCTTTTTGCTATTTTCTCTGTTTTGCACTATCGCACCAATACCATTCCAGCAAGAGAAATGACTTATGTTTTTTGCAGCATTGCGCTGCCTATCATCAATTCTGGCTTGATAAATTTAGCGACTTGGCCTTTTGTACTGTTTGCCAATCTAGCTATTATTATTTTGTTTTTTGTATTAGAACAAAATTGGGGGTTTAACTACAACTATTCTCAAACGATTAAGTGTAACGATACTACGCTCGTTTTACCTGAAAACCGTCAGCGCCTTATTGAAGAGCTTAAACAAAAAACAGGCATAGATATTAAGACTATAGAAATTCAAGATGTTGATTTTACGAAAGATAGTTTTAGTGTGAAAATTCAGTACAAGAAAGTATAGGAACTCAAATGAATGTAGCTTTACATAAATTACTAGTACTCCTTATAGGTCTAACTTTTTTCAGCCATAATATGGCTCAAGAAGTTAGTCGACCTGCACATTGGCAAACAGAGAGTCACAGTCGAGATGCTGAGGCGAACTATGACATCGTCTTTCCACAAGATAGAGTAAATACTTTAACTATTACAATATCGCCTGAAAATTGGCAAGCTATGCAAGACAATATGTTTGAGCTGCATGGTGATCCGACGATTGCCAGAGGACCTGGTGGACCTGCTGGACCTGGTGGACCTGCTGGTTTTCCGCCTGGCGGTCCCCCACCTGGCTTTCCACCGCCACCTGCTCAAGGCGGTCAAGGTGGTTTTCCACCACTCCCACCACTTTCACCACCGCCTCCCGATGGTTTTCCCGCAGGTGCTCCCCCTCTAAATGGTTTCCCTCCAGAAGGTCGTCCGCCGACTTTAGGTAGCGGTGAGAATCCAATGTGGGTTCCTGCAACACTTAGCTTTAATGGACAAATTTGGGAGAATGTTGGCATTCGTTATAAAGGTAATTCGACTTTAAGATTTAGC
>CALGZD010000122.1 GCA_937934635.1 uncultured Deinococcales bacterium | reverse complement strand
ATTGCAAGAGGTGTGCACGTGGATGCTCAGCATCAAAACCACGAGGTACACGTTTGTAGTGGGGTTCGTTTAGAGTGTAGTCATCGCCTAGCGCAGCTAATATGTCTGTGAGTTTCTTGCCCGATTTATCGTCTAGGATTGCGTTGCGGTAGAGCTCTAATTGCTCCTTACTAAACGCAAACATCCCAGCCATTAACTTCATAGACTTAGCTTCTAATTGAAAGCCAAATGCTGGATGTTCGGTTTTTTTACCAACACCTTGCCACCACATTCCAGAAATATTTGTTTTGTAGGGTGTTTTATCTTTGCTAAAGCGTGTGTCTCTGTAGATACGCATAAGAGAGCCACTACCGTTGGTGCGAGTGTCATAAGAAATATCAACATTACCTTTTTGTAATTGACTACCTATTTCTTCAATAAAAGTGGTAGCAGGTTTCAGTAAATGTTCTTGGTACCTTGCCTTATTTTCTGTAAACCAAACTTTATCGTTATTTTCTGCTAAATCACTTAGAAACTTTAAACCCGTTTTTGGAAATCCTTCAAAATTCATAGTTACTCCAAAGTTATTTAAAAAGATAAAGGTTACTTTTTAGTCACTTACATAATAGGTGACTTTTCGGTAACCTGTCAAGTTTTGCGAATATGCTAACCTGGCAAGAAATATTGGCAAGTAACATGTTTGTTATGTTTGTAAGCTATAACTGCGTATTTTTCAAGGTTATTGTTTAGATTGAATCAATGAGATGCTTTACTGCTTTAATTCTTGTTAGCTTTTTGACTGTTTTGACTTTGGGTTTTTCGCAAGTGCTACCTGACGGCATTGATACGCTTCCTTTTGTTTGCGAGGCTCGAGCCAACCAAACCACACCCACAACACAAGCTGAACGAGAACACACCGCCACATTTACATATAGGAGTTTATGTCAGCAAAGAGAGTAATTGTGATTGAAGAGCAATTAACCCTTTTCCCTACTTTAGTGACTGAATCTAATAACTAAAATAGTATCTTAGCTACTTGGTAGAGACTGTATGGCAAATTAAGTGCTTAGCGAAGTAGAAGCTTGGTTGAAAAGCTTCACAGAGAAGGTATTAACAATCGTCTTGTAAACAGTTAGCTCTCCAAGACTCAAAGAGCTTTAATAGATAACATTATAGGCTTTCTGGATTATTTATAAATCTTTAAAAGAGTTAAATGTTTCACGTGAAACATCCCACACTATTCCTATTCCCATGTTTCACGTGAAACAATTTGTTTATGCAAGCAACAGCAAAACAGCAAGAACAGCTTGATAGCTATAAAGCACTCCTTATTAAGTATCACAAAGCACTAGACCTTATGTCTGCAAAAGGTTTAAAGGATATAGATGCTCGCTTTAAAGAAGCTATGCATTTTGCTAAGGCTATACAGCAAATAGATTTAGATGTAGAAGACCTAAGTTTAGAAAATCCAGATGTAGAAAATAAAAGTATCTTGGATATAGGCTCAGGTGCAGGCTTACCAGCTATTCCCTTAGCCATATTGTTACCAGAACATAAATTTATGCTTGTAGAGCGTCGCCAAAGGCGTACCAGTTTTCTGACGATTGTAAAATCACAGCTAAAGCTGAATAACGTTACTGTTGTTAATGATGATGTTCAAAACATTAACAAAGAAGCCTTACAACAAAGCCAAACATCAATTAAGATAGTTACTGCACTTTGGGTAGGAGATTTTAGCTTACTGCTAGACCTAACTGACCATCTTGTTGAAGATAGATGTGTTTTTATGTCTAAAAAAGCTTCTGACTGGTCACTTAAGCAAGAGGTTTTACCTGAAGATATGTTTGAAGCTATTGATTTTGACCTATCAGAACATCCATTGCCATTACATGGTAAACTTGTGATTCTGGAAGTAAATAAGAAGAGACCTAAATCAGGAGAAGAATTGTAAGGGGAACGTTGTGCCAATAGTAGGAGTAATCAATCAAAAAGGTGGCGTAGGAAAGACTACAACAGCCATAAATTTAGCAGCAGCATTGGCACAGCAGCGTCGAGTATTGTTGGTTGACCTTGATCCTCAAGCAAATGCGAGTAGTGGTTTAGGCATTGCAAGTCCTGAAAAAACAATCTATGACGTGCTTATTGGTGAGGTGGAAGCACGACAGGCGATTGTAAAAAGCGAACTTGAAAATCTTTATGTGCTTCCTGCCAGTAAAGACTTAGCAGCAGCAGCACTAGAGCTGGATGCCAGCGAAGATAGCTTGAGTACACTCAAAAAAGAACTTTCAGAAATCCGTACTGTTTTTGATTTCATCATTATTGATGCGCCACCATCGCTTGGTGCTTTGACCATCAACGTTCTTGTTAGCTCTGATAGTTTGCTTATACCTTTACAAACCGAATACTACGCTTTAGAGGGGTTGGCAAATCTTGTCGATACCATTAAGCGTATTCGCAGTTCTTATAACCCAAAGCTGGATGTACTTGGCATACTTTTAACTATGTTTGATAGCCGTACAAAGCTTTCACAAGAAGTTGAAGATAATGTGCGTAAGCATTTTGGTAAGAAGGTTTTCTGGACTGTTATTCCTAGAAACATCCGCCTTGCTGAAGCTCCGTCTTATGGAAAGACGATCTTTGACTATGCGCCGAGTTCGCAGGGTGCAGCAACGTATAAGCGTTTAGCGGAGGAGGTTGTACAACGTGTCAGCTAAAATAAATAAAAAATCAGGATTAGGTCGTGGGCTGGATGCTCTGCTACCAATTATTGAAGAAGATACTACAAGTGGTGCTGGTGTAAAGCAAGTAGACATAGACGATTTACAGGTATCACCCTATCAACCTAGAAAATATTTTGATCCAGAAGCCTTAGCGGAGCTTGCTAGTTCGGTTGCACAAAAAGGTATTTTACAGCCTTTGCTAGTTCGCCCAATCGAAGATGGCTACGAAATTGTTGCTGGTGAGCGTCGTTTTCAAGCTGCCAAGCAAGCTGGTTTGCAGAGCGTGCCTGTGCTGGTGCGTGAGTTAGATAACCAAGAGACGCTTGAAATTGCTATTATAGAAAACTT
>CALGZD010000121.1 GCA_937934635.1 uncultured Deinococcales bacterium | reverse complement strand
ACTTTGGCTGATTTACCACCTTTGAAGGGCTGCGAACGTGGGGATATAGGGCGGGCTCGAGCTGCTGCCAGTAGCATCCTATGTCTACCTATCTATCCAAATCTCACAAAAGAACAACAAGACAAAGTCATTGAAGCAGTTAAGTCTATTGCTTTAAATTGATGTGGTTTAAGTTAATTCTATACTGTTTTCGCTCTTTGAGTAGCTATACCAAATCATCAATATAATGACGAACAAAATTCAGCATTTGATACACGCCTTTTGCGTCTTTAATAAGCAAAGAACGTTCAACAAAATGTGCCAAATCAACTGTGGTAGCACCTGTCAATTCTCTTGCCTGATACCTATCAAAACTGCCTTCAAACTGGGCAAGCTTTCGGTATAGTTCCTTTTCAGGGTCACGCAGGCTATCATAAGCACTTTGAAAAACCGCTCTAAGGCTCCTCTGATTATCAGGTACGTCCCAAAATGTGGTTCTAAGCACATCACTACCACGTCGAATTTCTTCTGCTAGCTCTTCACAAGAAAGTGTACGGAGTCGGCGAGCTGCTAACTGTAGACCTAATGGTATACCGTCAGTAGCTTCGCAAATTGTAATCACATCTTTAGCATTTTCAGTAGAAAACTTAAAATCTGGTTGCGTCTGCTTGGCACTCTCTATAAACAAACGAATTGCATCTAAGCTTTTTAGTTTTGCCACAAAAAGTTCGGCATCTCTAGAATTAGACTTATCAAAGATGGCTTCGTCAAAATCTGGCAACACACTGCTTGGTAGAGCTAAACCTCGTACATCAAATATCCACTCTTCTTGTAGACCTAAGTGTTGTGTTGATGTCACCAAGATTTTCCCCGCTCTCAGGAGCAAGATAGTTTTGATATGTTTTCTAATGGTTGGATTATTTGTTAAGTTATCCAAAATCAAAAGCATTCGCTTTGACTTTAAGTGTTGCATACACGCAGTATAGGCAGACATTGATTCTAGGCTTAGAGAAAGACAATCAGCAATCACAGAAAAAAGCTCATGCGGTGTATCTAACTTCTCAATAGGAATAAACCAAACACCATCTGGGAAATGCGCTTGAGATAGCGATGCTGCTTGCTTTGCAAGTCGGGTTTTCCCAATACCACCTAAACCAACCAGTGAAATCAGTTTGCAGTCATCTTCCCAAATAAGATTATCCAAACGTCGTAACTCATCTTCTCTACCAATGAATGGCAGTGCATCTTCATACAGATTGTTTTTATATTGCGTACTATCAGTTACAGATTCAGCTTGCTTCACTACAGTCTCACTACTAAGCTCAATACCCGTAATCGCTGTAGCTAAGTCTTTTTCAACCGTATTTAAGCCTAAGGCAGCAACTCTGGTCTTGAAATTTTCGCTAGTACCTTCAGCAAATTCCTTCTGTAAAACTACTTCAATATCTTGATGTAACTTTTGTGCTCGTGAGCGATCACCGTTGAGTAGTGCATATTCAATTGCATATAGATAATACTCTTCTGTATAAGGACTTACCTCTATAGCCTTCTGCATATAATTTACAGCAGTGGTGTAATTACCATAATTTTTTGCTCCGTGGCTAAGGCTTAACAGTGCTTCAAGGTAATCATGTTGACAGTTTTCTCGTTCTAACTCAATCCAGTCTTCAAAAGGTTGTGCATTTTGAATATGAAAACCAGCAAGCAATTGACCATCATATAAAGATACAACCTCTTCAAAGGTACTAATATCAATCTCTTCAAGACTGCTTAAACTTTCGATAGTCTCACTAAACTTCCATACATCAACAGCAATATCCGTCGATAAACTCAGTTCCTGCCCAGAGCTAAGAACAATATCTTCACCTATGGTTCGGTTAATTCTTGAAATTTCGTCCCGCAAACTACGTCTTGCACGCTTTTCGTCTTTTTCAGGCCAGAGCAATGCATCCAGCTCATGCCTTTGCACAGGTGCTTGGCGTATGGCTAAGTAGCACAGTAAGGCCATAGCTTTACGGGTTCCAAGTTTGACATGGTTATTAAGGTAATAGAGACGTGGTGAACCAAAGAGTTTTAGATAAAATCGAGAATCGCCATAATTACGTGTACTAGAAGTTCTCTGGAGATGATTAGCTAAGTCTTCTTTATTCTGATGTTTAGTCAATATAAGATTAGCATCAGCAAGATTAGAATCAGTAGGAACAACTTCCCCTGTAGCACTATCTAAATCAAGTCCATTTAGTTCAAGGCTATCCAATTCAAGACCATCAAGCTCCAAGTTATCAAGCTCAAAATCATTTAGATTATTTTGTCTTTGGTCAATATCATAGAGTGAATCATATGGACTGTTATTAATAGTAATAGGACTTTTCGCCCCATTACTAGATAGTTTGTCATCCATATATTTTCTCCCTAAAATTTTCTATTTCGAACAAATCAGCGCATACATCTAAGAAGCAATACGTACGAAATAACATTTACAAATAGCTAAAATCTTTCTTATACACCTTCTAAAGTTCAATACACATATAAACACAAGTTATAAGCAATTATAAATCTGTGTAATATCTATATAATATCTGTGAGATATTTGAGTATTTGCTTTAAGCTATGGAAATTTGTAAGTACGCCATCTCCTAAAAAACATTTTAATGTTTGCGCCATAAAAAGTGTTCACAGTTTTGTGAACACTCTTTATGTTTAACAATTACAACTTCTTAAAGTGCGATTTTTTAAAGACTTAGTTTAGAGAAGTCTCAAATAAAAATTTACAACTATCAATACACTTAAGACTGTAACTAACACAGCTTTGACCAGCACAGCTTTAACTAACACAGCTTTGAGCAGTACAGCTTTAACTAACACAGCTTTGACCAGCACAGGCTTGACTAACACAGCTTTGAACTAACAAAACTTTAAAAAGTTTAGCTAAATCGCAACATTACCAATAACCACTAATAGGCCACTGATAAAAGTAAGTCACTGATATATAGTAGGCCACTGATAAGCTTGCAAAATACTGACTTACATTATAGAAATTGTGGCTTAATTATGAGCTTCAAAATGCATAACTTGTCTTTAAACTTTTCCCATTAAGCAGGGTTATGTGTTTTTAATGCAAAGATAATGAGTAAATCTCTGTATTCTCAAGATTTCCAACTATACATACATTCTTCATACATCCTTCATTCGACATTTTTTCGACACACTGCGTATCACACTAGTGCAGGTATCTTGCGTTTAACTTGCATTCTTCTATAATCTTTGAATCGCTTTTTAATTATTTAGTGCAACTTCTACTCAAGACCAAATAAATATCAAACGGAAGTAACGTACAGCAAAATTCATACATTTGATACAACTGGTTAATTATGGAACATTATTTGAGAGTACAAGAAAATTTAAGAGCACGACCAAAACGCTGGTTGATTACTGGCGTAGCAGGTTTTGTTGGCTCAAATATCTTGGAAACCCTACTCAGGTTGGATCAAGAAGTTATTGGTCTAGATAATTTTAGTGTTGGCTCGAGCCAAACACTACTAGACGTACAAGCCTCTGTATCTAAAAGACGCTGGTCACGTTTTAGCTTTCGAAAAGCAGACATCACAAGGTTTTCAGAATGTAAAGCTGCGATACAAGATGTTGATTATGTACTGCATCACGCAGGGTTAAATAGTCAATCAGCGGATAGCAGTGAAGTTAATCGTGTGAATGTATGTGGCTTTTTAAATGTTATGGAAGCTGCCCAAGAAAATGGCATAAAACGATTTGTATATGCTAGCTCGAGCCCTGCTGCTGCCCTCAATACCCCCTTTGCATCAAATACCTACATCAACGAGCTTTTTACAACAACATCACATCGTAATAGTCCGCCTCTAACAAGCATTGCCTTGCGTTATCACAATGTATTTGGCAAACGCCAACAAAATCACTCTAGCAATCCAGCACTTGTACCTTACTGGATTGACCAACTCTTAAATGACCAGCAATGTACACTTTATGGTTCAAAAAACAATGCTAGAGATTTTGTTTATATCGATGATGTCGTACAGGCAAATATTTTGGCAGCAATTGCTAATGATGCTGCTTCTGGTCAAAGCTACGATATCACTTCAGGCTATTACCTAAGTTTGCAGAACCTTTTTGAAAATATCACCAAAGCTTTTGATACTTACTATCCTGAACTAACTATTAATAGCCAGACTGAGTCTTTACCTTCGTATTTAGAGCAGCAAGAGGGAAAGCAAATAGATATTCGAAAAGCAATTGAGTACTTGAACTTTCAACCACGTAACAACTTAAGCAAAGACATTGCTGCCACTATTTCTTGGTATCACCAAGCCTACATGCAAAAACTTCTCACCCATGCCGCCTAGAGATATCTCATATCTCTAAGTTTTGTGTTTGATGAGTTATCCATGTAGATAAGCTTGTTGTAATACAGGGTTTTTAGGGAGAATTGGTTGTAAGCTCTATAAGGATGAAACACATTAGGGACGTGTTTCGCACTTAAATTATTTTAAGACACATCTTATAGGGCTTCGCCAATTATTGGGCAGTATGCAAGAATCAGATTATCAAACTAACGACAACACAACTAACACCAACCAAACGAACACCAATCAAAAAGGTGCAGGTGCAAAAGGTCCAGGTGCAAAAGGTGCAGGTGCAAAATGGTCTAGAATTTTAACCATTCTTGCTTTACTCGTTCTTTTAGCTGTCGTGTTTCTCTATGCATACAAGTTTTACAAACAGCAAACAGACTACCGTCCAGGAGTCCGCTCAGGCAAAATATGGCAACCTAGGCCAGGAACAACCTTCCACTGGCAACTTACAGGTCGTATAGATACTTCTCTTGATGTAGACATGTACGACATTGACCTATTTGATACCCACGAAACAACCATCCAAGCACTTCAAGCTGATGGCAAAGTAGTGATTTGCTACTTTAGTGCTGGTAGTTTTGAGCCTTGGCGTTCAGATGCTCATCTATTTCCAAGAGAATTACTTGCCAACAAAATGCAACACTGGAATGAATGGTGGCTTGATATTCGCTACCTTGATGAACTAAAAGCTATCATGACTAGTCGTATGGACTTAGCAGTCAAAAAAGGCTGTGATGGGGTTGAACCCGACAATGTTGATGCTTACAGCAACAATACGGGTAGACCTTTAACACCCGAAGACCAACTTAGCTACAACATCATGCTAGCAACTGAAGCACATAAACGTGGTTTATCCATTGGCTTAAAAAATAATCTTGAGCAGGTACGTGAGCTCGAGCCTTACTTTGATTGGGCGCTCAACGAAGAGTGCATCAGCTACCGAGAATGTGAAATGCTCTTGCCCTTTGTCGAAGCGGGCAAAGCTGTCTTTGGCGCAATTTACGAACATCATGCCGATGATTTCTGTGACTATACCAATAGCCTTGGCTATAGCTTTTGGCAAAAAACATACAGCTTAGATGCATCTGGACGTAGCTGCACCAATTACTGGTAAAACTGATAAAATGGCGTGTCTGCATAGTGAAGGGCAATTAATATCTAGGTTTGACCTAAACTGTTTGAAAATTTTATGCAGACATACCTCAGAGTTTTTTTCGCTGCGCTACAAAAACATCTCAATAGTCTGATGTATCCACTAAATTTCAAACGCACCTCTGATAAACTCACATCGCAATATCTGTTACACTTAAATTCTGCTATACTAAGAATAGCTATCACTGCTGCTTTTGAAAATATTCCAAAAATTAGATGTAGCATAAATTTGTAGGATGGGCTATGCCCATTAGGGGGTTTGCATAATAGGCATCGATAACCCCATATCTTTGACACAATCTTTGACACAGGGCTAATAATTATGACGATTGAAAGTTGTCGCTACACATTAAAAATACGAGGTCGTTCGATTGGTTCTCAAGTACTGCGTAGTCAAGAGAATCGCCGAATTGTCTATTTAGAAAGTAAATTAAACCTGCAAGGAAGTCTTGACGAGAAAATTGTCAAACAATCCAGCCGTTTGTATCGTCCTGATTTTCATAGCTTGTATTTTCGAGAAGAGAATCAAGATAAAAACCATAAGCGCAGCTACGAAGTGCGCTTCGATAAAGGTGCAGGCTTAGTTAAGGTCTTTAAAGATGGCGGTGATAGTGCCAGCGCACCCTACCTTTTGCCTTACCAAGATCCTTTAGGACTCCTCTACCAATTGCGTTTTATTCCTGCTGAGCAGGAACATACGCGTGTGCCGATGCTAGGAAGAGACGTGACCATTAGACAACTGCCAGAGGTTGAGCTCGAGCTAGCAGGAGAGCTCAAAGTAGCACGTGTTTTCGAGTTACATCCGGGGGGCAGTCTGGTTTACATAGACAGTGAAGCACCTCACAACATTCTTAAGCTAAATCAACGCATTGGACAACAAGTCATCGAAGCAGAGCTTGAATCCTTTAGTGAAGAAGAAGGCTATCTCAACGACGATATCCGTCATAGCAATAGGCGCAATCGCTCTAGCGGACGAAGTGGTCGCAACAACCGTCGAAGTGGTCGCAGTAAAAGCAGTAAAAGAGGTCGAGGTCGGGGCAGCAATAGCAGTAACAATCGTAGCGATAAACAAACTACAAAGGGCAAAGGGCAAAACCGCTCAGATGCTAGCAGTAACTCAAGCAGTTCAAGCAGCTCAAGTAATTCAAGCAGCTCAAACAGCTCAAGCAATAAGCCATCTTCTGGCAAACCGAAAAAATCAAATCGATCAAAGCGGTCAAGACCATCTCAAAGTGGACGAAGTCGTCGTGATAGCTATCAACGCAGCCACAAACGCAATAAATCTAAAGATAGCGAATAATCACCTTGCAACTTAAAAAGCAAGCAAAACAAAAAGGAGTCATCTTTTTGTTTCTTGATGGTGTAGGTATTGGTAGTGATGATGCCACTATCAATCCTTTTGTTTCAGCAAAAACGCCTTGTTTAGATGAATTATCAGGCAGCTTGCATAGGAGTGCATTTAGACCTGAACATAGCAAAACTAAATTAATCCAAGCTATCGATGCAAATCTGAATACTGAGGGCTTACCTCAATCTGCCACAGGACAAGCAACGATTGTGACAGGGCGCAATGCTTCTGAAGTTTTAGGGCGGCATGTAGGACCATGGCCTGGTCCTACCTTGCTCAAGTTCTTAGATGAAGGCACACTATTTAGTGATTTAGTCAACGATGGTAAAAGGGTGGCGTTGGCAAATGCTTATCCACAGGGCTACTTTGACGCATTAGAGAATAGAAAGCTACGTCTCAGCTCACTTACTTACGCTCTAGACAAAGCAGGGGTCAAAAAACGCAATTTTGATGATTATGCTCAAGGTCATGCCATTGCTGCTGATATAACAGGAAGATATTTTTCAGACTATTCAAATGGACTTGTATATACCCCGATTGAAGCAACTAAACGTTTAGTGACTGTTGCTAGCGAAACAGATTTAACCGTATTTGACTTTTGGTTGAGCGATAGAGCAGGGCACCGCTTTGACTTTGCTGACTGCGTCAAGCTTATCGAAGTACTTGATTCATTTATTTCAGGTATCATCAAACAACTTGATGCAACTCAGTCACATACCTTAGTCATTACTTCTGACCACAGTAATTTAGAAGATAAAAGTACCAAAGGACATACGCGAAATCCTGTGCCTCTGATTGTATATGGTCATGACCTTCCAATACTCTCTGTACCATCAAGTTTGTTAGATCTAAAAGATTTATTCCTTACACTTCTTACTCAAGAAAAACCATAGAACTATATAGAAATGAGCATATCCTCTTAACGTCGGGTGCATACGCAAATTGGATGCTGATTGAGTTAGCGTGTTTTTAAACGAAGTGCAAAAACCGCCAAGGTGCAACGTTTCAAGACCTATCTTGCAAACTAGCTTTAGCTTGGCATCCAATACAAGAATGCACCTTCAAACGTCTAATAGCTTGATAGTCGATACCGCAAAAAGGTAAACTCCAAACACAAATTTAGGAGAAAATTATGCCACTCGAAATGAACAGAGATGTATTCATCACTTGTGCTGTTACAGGTTCAGGAAGTACCCAAGACCGTAGTCCACACGTACCACGTAGCCCACAACAAATTGCAGAAAGTGCTATTGCTGCTGCAAAGGCTGGGGCAGCTATTGTTCATTGTCATGTTCGCGACCCTGACACAGGTACACCTGCACGTGACTTAAAACTTTATAGAGAAGTCACCGAGCGCATTCGTGATGCTGATGTCGATGTGGTTTTGAATTTAACAGCAGGTATGGGTGGCGATATAGTATTTGGTGGCATTGAAAATCCATTACCTCCAAAAGACGGTACAGACATGATAGGTGCAACTGAACGTGTGGCACACATAGCAGATTGCCTACCTGAAATTTGCACACTGGATTGTGGCACCATGAACTTTGCAGAAGCTGATTACGTCATGACAAATACCCCAGGTATGCTACAAGCTATGGGGCAAATGATGACTGACTTAGGGGTGTGCCCTGAGATTGAAGCCTTTGACACAGGTCATTTGTGGTATGCAAAACAGCTTGTCAATGATGGCATCTTAAAAAGCCCAGCGCTTGTACAACTTTGTATGGGCGTTCCATGGGGAGCACCAGATGACTTAAATACCTTTATGGCCATGGTTAACAACGTTCCTTCGGACTGGAACTGGTCAGCTTTTAGCTTAGGAAGACACCAGATGCCATATGTTGCTGCTGCAGTTCTAGCAGGGGGTAATGTGCGTGTTGGCTTAGAAGATAACCTCATGATTAAACGAGGTGAGTTGGCTACTAATGAGCAGCTAGTTGCACATGCTGTTGGCATTATTGAAAGTTTAGGGGCTAAAATCATGGGTCCAGAAGATGTTCGTAAGAAGTTAGGTTTAACAAAACGTCCACCTCGATAGGACTATGAGAAAAACTAGATACAAAACTAGGAATTAATTGTCATTCCTCTTTTTGCATCTCTGCTAAAACAATCCTAAGCATCCTAGCTGCAGCAATAATTTCATGTTCTGGCGCACTATAGCCTAGCAGTAATCCCTGTCTGTCTAAGTCATTAAAGGCAAAGCGTGATAGCGGAGGTGCATCAATGTCTTTTTGTAGTAATCGCTGTGACAGTGTTACCTCATTAATAGTACTGTTTGGCTTTTTGAACCAAGCTATAAGGTGCAGACCTGCTGCATGAGGTTCTACTGTTAGAACATCTTGCCCTTCTTTATTTATTTCTTGAATTAATAGCTTTTGACGCTTTACGTAAAGCGCACGCATCCGTCTAATATGCCTTGCAAAATGACCTTCTTTGATAAAGTTAGCTAAAGCAATTTGCACCAAAAGGTTTTGACCACGATCACGTATGCGCCTTGCAGCTTTTATAGGCTCGATAAGTTCTTGAGGAACAACAATATAGCCGATTCGTAATGTTGGGGCAATAATCTTGCTAAACGTTCCTAAATAAATAACCTGCCCTGACGTATCTAAACCCTGAAGTGCAGCTAGTGGATAGCCTTCATAACGGTACTCGCTATCGTAATCATCTTCTATAATCCATGCAGTCTGCTCCTGTGCCCACTGCAACAGCTTTAACCTACGGGTCAGGCTCATGGTGACACCTAGAGGGTATTGGTGCGATGGAGATATATAGACCATACGGGCACTTTCCGCTTTTTCGATGCCCTCATCGACAACTAAACCTTCACTGTCAACACTAACAGGAACAAGCTTAGCGAGCTGTGATTGCAACACAACTTGAATACCACTAAAGCTTGGATTCTCAACCCAGACTTCATCACCTTCATCAACTAAAAGACTGGTGATAAGCTCTAATGCTTGTTGTGTGCCTCCTGTAATCATGATCTGTTCAGGGTTACAACGCACACCTCTAGCAACTTTTAAGTAGTTAGAAAGCTCCTCACGAAGCCCCCAAAAACCCATGACATCTTGGTAGCCTAAATGATTGGTATTGAGCTGTCGCAAACTTTGGTGTAAGCACTTTTCCCACACTTTATATGGAAAGGCGTCAAGTGCTGGGAGGGCTGGAGAGAAGGCTCGAGCCTCCCCCGACCCCCAGTAATATCCTTTGGCATTTACAACAGCCTCCCCACGTTTTGAAAGCTTAACGTCTTTTTTAACAACAGGTTTGTCTTCTATATAGGTTTCAGGCTCATTACTAAGCACACTCAGCATCTGCTCAGGCAGCGTTTGCATAACTCTTGTTCCTGAACCAATCTTACTTTCTAAGTAGCCCTCATCCACCAACTGCTCATAGGCACGACCTACAGTATTTCTGGATAGTGATAATTCTGTCGCTAAAGCACGCGTTGGTGGCAAGCGTGTACCAGGTGGTAAACGCCCTTCTAAAATCTCTTTTTGTAACTTTTCATAGAGCTGCCTATGCAATGGTTTCTCTGCCTCTCTATCGAGTGGCAATGTTGCTAAACTAAAGTAGGCAGCAATTTTAGGCACTGAATATCATCATTCTTTCTGCAAGCTATTAATTACAACAAGCTATCAATACAGGTTAATAGCTCAACACTAACTATTGGTATAGCCATATTATACATTAATGGTGCTTTCTTGCATACCAATTCCCAACGAATACTATAGAGGTATCGAAGTCTCAATATAATTTTTGTTCAAGCCATCACTAAATCAATAAAGTTTTTGGCTCGCAAAAAGCTCGTAAGGCATAGCTTCTTTCAATTTTTTGGTATTTTCAAAGGATTGTTAAATCTCACAATTTTTTGTTATAGTTATGTGTTCGGTCTTAAGTAATTCTTAACCTCGCTAACAGAAGTTTTTAAACAACTATCTGCTTAGTGCTTGAGACATACTACAGAGACTTTGAAACAAGAACTATTTTGGAGGTTCTATATATGGCATTACTCAAAAGAGCAGCTGTATTACTACTAGCTGCACTCACTTGCAGCGCATTCGCAGCAGGTCACGACGATGAAATCACCGTGGCTTACTTCCTTGGTTGGGCAACACCTAACCAAATCGCTCAGGTGGAAAAAACCTTTGATGACGCTATGGGCGTAAAAGTAAACTGGGTTGCTTTCGACACTGGTGTTGAAATGTCAACTGCTATGCAAGCTGGCGATGTAGATATTGCTTACTCACAAGGTGCCACACCATTTGCACTTGCTGTTTCATCTGGCGTACCAATCAAAATGGTTGGTATGGCAATGGCTTATGTAAGTAACAACGACTGTGTTGTTAGTACCGCTTCAGGTATTACTGATGCAGCAGATCTTGCAGGTGAGACAGTTGCTGTTCCTGTAGGCACAATGGCTGACTACGAGTTCCGTCTTGCTATGCAGTACTTAGGTGTAGATACTGGTTCATTGAACATTGTTGACCAAGCGCCACCTGACGGTGCTATCTCACTAGAAAACGGTGACGTAGCAATGGCATGTGGTTATGGTGATCCTGTATTTGCAATGCGTGAAAATGGCGATGCACTTCTTACTCAAGATGAAAAGTTCGCTGCTGGTATTACAGCATTTGATATTGTTTCTGTAACAGATGAATTTGCTGAAGATCACCCTGAGTTAGTAACTAAGTTCTTAGAAATTACAGCACAAATGGACGCTGCTTATGAAGCAAGTCTTGCAAGCTCAACATTGTCT
>CALGZD010000120.1 GCA_937934635.1 uncultured Deinococcales bacterium | reverse complement strand
GCGACATCTATCAACTCTAGAATCAACTTTAGAATTTAAAGTACACTGATTTATGCCTACTGATAACAACTTCCGCTCAAAACTTCTCTTCACTAGTATTATATTAGCAATCACACTAATTTCATTTATTGCAGTAGGGTTAAATAAAAACACTTCCTTGCTTCAACTAATAGAACCTTCTGAAAAAATTGAAAAACAGATTTCTCAAACTAATCTAGAAAAACCAAACATTATTGTTATTTTATCTGACGATCAAATGCTTTCAGATATGGAATTTATGCCTCATACAAACAAACTGCTTGTTGATCAAGGCACTACCTTCTCACATGCCTATACGCCTTTTTCAGCTTGTTGTCCTTCACGTGTATCAATTCTTCGTGGGCAATATTCACACAACACAAAAGTACGCTACAACAAGCCACCAGCAGGTGGCTATCCTGTTTATCTCAGCGAAGGTCATGATGGTAATGACATTGGAGCGTGGTTACAAGACGCGGGCTACTATACTGGCTTAATTGGCAAATATATGAATGGCTATCCACGCTATCCAGATATGACCCCATCTGAAAACTATGTGCCTGATACCCATGTACCTAAAGGGTGGACTGAATGGCACGCCTTTTTATATGTGAATTCTTACCGCAGATTTCAGATGAACCACAATGGAACAATTAAAACCTATAACAACACCACTAGTATAAAAGAAATCTTTCAAACTGATATTGAAAGAGACTTAGCTGTTGAGTTTATAGAACAAGCAAGTGCTAGTAACCAACCCTTTTACCTGCACCTAACACCATCACCACCACACTCACCTTTTACTGCAGCAGACAGACACCAAAATTTATTTAAAAATGCTAAAGCTCCTAGAACACCTTCTTTCAATGAAGAAGATGTAAGTGATAAACCTATTTTTATTCAAGAAAGACCACTTTTCACAGACGAAGATATTAAACAGATAGACTTCATGTATCGTGAACGCCTCAAACTTTTACAAGCTTTGGATGAAATGGTTTTAAAAGTTGTAGAAACTTTAGAAAAAACAGGCGAGCTAGACAATACCTATATTATATTCACCTCAGATAATGGCTTCAGATTAGGACAACATCGTTTTCAAAAAGGTAAGGGAATGCCTTATGACGAAGATATTCGTGTGCCTTTTATTGTTCGTGGTCCTGATGTAACGCCTAATATTACTCGTGATGAGTTTGTGCTCAATATAGATATTGCTGCAACTGCACTTGACTGGGCAGGGGCTGATAAACCAGAGTTTATAGATGGAAAATCTATACAGCCTGTTATTGAAGCTGGAGAAACTGGTGAAGTAGCTTGGCGAGATAGCATCTTAATCCAGTTTTGGCGCAGGATAGGTGGTGGTGTTCAGTATATGTACGTAGGTGTTAGAACAAAATTTCATAAGTATATAGAATGGCACTATATGCCAGGCTTTCAAACTGTAGCAACTGAAGCTGATAATCGTTTCGAAGTCTATGATATGGTCAATGACCCTTATGAACTTAACAATGCCTACTTTAATACTGATCCAGAATTACTAGCTGAGCTACGTGCAACACTTAGTGAGTTACAGACCTGTAACGGCATCACTTGTAAATAATCTAAAAACGGTGGGTACTGCTGCACCCTATAAAAACAACAGCTTGGGCAAGTTCACCCAAGCTGTTTTAATTTTATCTAGCAAAAGATTCTATGCTTTATGTGGATTCAGCTTTTCAGGATTAATACCTAAATCTTTAATTGCCTGAGAAACAACACTTGCATCCAGTTCACCAGCTAGTGATATCTCATAAAGTACAGCAACAGTAATATGTTTTGCATCTACTTCAAAGAAATCTCTTAGTTCTTCCCTAGCCTCAGAACGTCCGAAGCCGTCTGTACCAAGTGAAAGCATTGGACGAGGTAAGTGTCTTGCAAGTGCATCTGGCAAGATTTTCAGGTAATCAGAAGCAGCTACAAAAACACCTTCAGCATCTTTAAGCATCTCTTGTACATAGGATTCCTTTGGTGTGTCTTCTGGATGTAATCTGTTCCAACGCTCAACCATAAGCGCATCCTGATGAAGTTCTTTATAACTGGTAACATTCCAAACGGTGGCTGCAACTCCATAATCTTTTAGCAATTCTTGTGCAGTAATCACTTCATTTAGAATAGCGCCACTACCAAAAAGCTGCACTGGTTGACCTTCACCAGAAGCTGGAAGATATTTGTACATACCTTTGAGTACACCTTGACGCACTTCTTCAAAATCTAGGTGCTCTGGTAAATCTGGCTGAATATAGTTTTCATTTTCAATTGTGATGTAGTAAAAAATTGCTTCTTGCAATTCATACATACGGTAGATACCTTCACGAATAATCATGGCGAGCTCGTAAGCAAAGGCTGGATCGTAAGCTTTACAATTTGGAATTGGGTAAGCAAGCACGTGTGAGTGACCATCTTGGTGTTGCAGACCTTCACCAGCAAGCGTTGTACGACCTGCAGTTGCACCCATCAGGAAACCACGGCAGCGTATATCACCTGCAAGCCACATTTGGTCACCGATGCGCTGGAAACCAAACATAGAGTAGTAAGTGAAAAACGGAATGGTATTGATGCCATGCGTGGCATAGGCAGTACCAGCAGCAAGGAACGAAGACATAGACCCTGCTTCAGTAATACCTTCTTCTAGGATTTGACCATCTTGGGCTTCTTTGTAGTAAAGCAAGTTGTCTTTATCCACTGGTTCATACTTCTGACCAGCGTGAGCGTAAATACCTACTTGACGGAAGAGTGCCTCCATACCAAAGGTACGACCTTCATCTGGAATAATCGGAACGATGAGATTGCCAATGTCTTTGTCTCGAAGAAGTTTGCGAAGCATATTCACAAAAGCCATGGTGGTTGAGAATTCTCTATCACCACTACCTTGATAAAACTCTTCGAAGAAGCTTTCAGGCGGTGTAGTTAGTGGTGGCGCTTGTTCGATACGAGCTGGCATTCCGCCACCAAGTGCCTCACGACGCTCCATCATGTATTTATATTCAGCAGTATCTTCACCTGGTTTATGGAAAGGATACTGAGCTATTTCAGCATCAGTTACAGGAATATTAAAACGGTCACGGAAGTAACGCATTTCTTCTTCGTTTAACTTTTTCTGCGAGTGGGTGATGTTTTTACCTTCACCAGCTTCGCCCAAACCATAGCCTTTGACAGTACGTGCCAATATTACTGTTGGCTTGCCTTTACCTAAGTTGTCGTGGGCATATTTATAAGCAGCGTAAATCTTGATAGGATCATGTCCACCACGGTTGAGCGACCCTAGTTTTTCATCGCTCCAGCCATCGATTAAGGCTTTAAGTTCTGGTGTATTAAAGAAGTTTTCACGCAGTTCTCTTGCACCATAAGCTGCATAGCGCTGTGATTCACCATCGACTAGGTCTAGGAAACGCTTATTGAGATGTCCCTCAGTATCTTTTTCTAGAAGTTCATCCCACTTACTACCCCAGCACACTTTGACAACATCCCAGCCAGCGCCACGGAAGGTGCGCTCGAGCTCCTGAATAATCTTGCCATTACCACGTACAGGACCATCTAACCTCTGAAGGTTACAGTTGATAACCCAAATCAGGTTATCCAGATTTTCTCGTGAAGCGAGCGTAATCGCACCTAGTGATTCTGGCTCGTCCATCTCACCATCACCAAGGAATGCCCAAACACGTCCTGTGTTTTGTTCTTGAAGCCCTCTGTCAACCAAGTACTGATTAAACCTTGCTTGGTAGATAGACATAATCGGACCAAGCCCCATAGACACCGTTGGAAACTGCCAAAAGGTAGGCATGAGCCAAGGGTGCGGATAGCTAGACAATCCAGGTTCATCTTGAAGCTCACGGCGGAAGTTACGTAAGTGCTGAACCGTTAAGCGACGTTCCATATAGGCACGTGAGTACATACCTGGTGCGCTGTGTCCTTGTACATAGACCATATCGGCATCTTTGCCAGTTTCTGGTCCACGGAAAAAGTGGTTAAGACCTACATCATAAAGCGTGGCAGAAGAAGCAAAGCTTGATATATGTCCACCAATGCCGTCACTGTTTTTGTTGGCACGTGTAACCATCGCCATGGCATTCCAGCGCATGATGGCACGAATGCGACCTTCCATCGCTAAATCACCTGGATACTCAGGCTCATCGTCGACACGAATCGTGTTTATATAAGGCGTATTAGCACTAAAGGGAATATGAGCACCTTGCAACTTCGCAACTGCTTCTAGGTCTTGTAGTAACTCAACTGCACGTTCTGGACCTGCACGTTCCAAAACGTGTTGGAGAGATTCAAGCCATTCTTTTGTTTCTATAGTATGCAAGGCTTCCCTGTCGGCATCATTCAAGTTAGCTTCAGGAGAAGTATTCGTGACCGAATCAAGAATATCTGACATATGAACCTTTCTAAATTTCTAAATTACGGGTGACTGAACTAACGAACTTGTTAAACATCAAACTTATTAAATACAGCATAAGCGACCGTCGCATATTGAACGTTAGCTATTTAATATGCTTTAGGGGTATAAGCAAAACTACAAACAAAAAAACAGGTCTAAACCCCTTTAGTAAAGGAAGTTTAGCACTAGAAAAGCTCTTAGAATAGATAAGAAGCTACTATTTTTTATGTTATTTATGTTGTTTATAGTTGTTCTACAGTAGGTACACAGCTTTAGAAATCATGTTTAAAAATCGCACTCAGAAATCACGTTTAGAAATCACATTCAGAAATCACATTCAGAAATCACGGAGAAAAGCCGCAACATCTTTCTCGCCTAAATACTTGCTCTTCGCTCTTTCAGCCTTGAGAACACTCGCAAACTCATCGACAGCTTTTGCCAGAACGTCATTAACAACCACATAGTCAAATTCTCGTACAGCTTTGATTTCTTCTTTGGCCCTGGCTAATCTCTTTTGAATCTTATCTTCTGAATCGGTACCTCTACCCCGTAAACGTCTTTCAAGCTCGACCAGACTTGGTGGTGCTATGAATACCATCACCGCTTCAGGCATCGCTTCTTTAACTTGACGTGCGCCCATTAATTCAAGCTCCAAAAGCATATCTTGCCCCTCAGCCAAAGCCTCTTCTACAGGTTGACGAGGCGTGCCGTAGTAATCACCGACGTATTCGGCGTGCTCGAGCATATTGCCAGCTTCAATCGCACCTTCAAATTTCTCTTTGTCATAGAAGAAATAATGCTTACCCTCTACTTCTCCTTCACGCTTTGTACGTGTTGTTGCGGAGATTGAGTAAGCCATGTTTTTAATATCGGGCAGTGCTGCTTGACGAATGGTATCTTTACCCACCCCTGATGCACCCGTCATCACAAATAAAATACCTTCTCGCCCCATATTTATATAGATTCCTTTATAGGGTATCTCACTATCATTTTTCGCACGCTTGTACTCAACACGCTTGTACCCAATACGCTTGTATTCAACGCGCTTGTATTCAACACAGGTGTATTCAAATGAGATGTGAGGTAGGGTTCTGTAATATTTAACATTAGCAATTTAGAACTTGAGCAATTAGAACTTAGGTAATTTAGAATATCGTATGCTTTGAACTAATATCGTATGGTTTGAACTAATATAGTCTAACTAATTTAGATAGTCTAACTAACTTAGTACCGCTTAAGTGTTAGATAAATCTAACCCGTCTCACTATAGCGCTTCAACATGCCAAAAGTCTTAAATCCACTTCAAACACGAAGCAAGCACGAAGCAAGCACGAATATCGTTTTGGATTATAATACTCACCGTTACTATGCTCTTCATAGTCATGCTCTTCATAGTCATGTTCTTCATAGCCAAACTCCTCATAGTCATGCTCTTCATGGCTTGGCGACAATTTCAAGCAATCACAAATCAAAATTATGCTAGAAGATAATCCGTATACATCCTCAAGAACCCCTCTTGTAATCGCTCACCAAGGCGGAGAAGGTCTATTTCCAAGCAACACACTCTATGCCTTTGAACAAGCTCACAAGATGGGGGTAGATATGTTTGAGCTTGACATCCATCAATCAAAAGACGGTCATTTGGTTGTTATTCATGACGACACAGTTGATCGTACAACCGATGGACAAGGCAAAATTGCAGACATGGATTTGGTAAATATTCAAGCTTTAGATGCTGGATACTACTGGACTGAGGATGGCACAACCTATCCTTACCGTGGACAGGGTATAGGTATACCAAGCTTAGCCGAACTTTTCGAACGCTATCCAGACATGCCGATGGTTATTGACATCAAAGATAAAGACACTGCCTATGAAGCAAGGCTGTGTGAGCTTATAAAAAAGTACGATAAGGCTAATAGTGTGATTATCGGTTCTTTTCACTCAAGTGCTTTGAAAAAATTTAGACAGCTCTGTCCACAGGTAGCAACCAGCATGTACCCGACTGAAGTTCGAAACATGGTGCTAGCTAGCCACTCTTTTTTTAAAGCTTTTTTTAGACCCTTTTCTAGACGTTTTTCTAGACCAGCCGACTACATTGCTGCACAAGTACCCATGCGCTCTAGTGGCATTACAATCATTCATCCTGAATTTATCAAGCTTGCCAAACAGCACAATATTGCTGTTCAGGTCTGGACTATCAATGATACTGAAGAAATGAAGCATCTAATTGATTTAGGTGTTGACGGTATTATGACTGACCGTCCTGATTTGTTGTTGGAGCTCTTGGGTCGCTCAAGCTCTTAACTAGAAGATGAGTACAATCAAAGGACTCATAAGCACTACATCTGCCAGAACACGTCGCATTTTCACTGAAGTCTTTAGTTCTGAGTTATGAAGCAGTAATAATCCAAAACTACTCACAACAAATGCTATCTTCAAACTAAAGCTTAGTGGTAGCAGTATGCAAATAACTACAAGCACTATGCTGCTATATTGCAGAACCATACCTAAGTTCGAAGCACTTAAGTTATCCTGCGCTAATGAAGGCTGTTTATGCAAGGCATCTATAGACTTTTCCCACAAACTTATAAAGCTACAGTTTAAGAAGCAAAGCATGGCAAAACAGGCAGCTACACTAGCTAATAACATTTTCTCTTCACTAGTTATGTGCAACCCTATTTGCGACCCCATTTGTGACCCCATTTGTGACCATAGCGTAATCGTTGTACCTAAAGAAAATACCAAGGCAATTTGTAGCTCTTTTGGTAGCAGTAATATAGGCTTTTTTAATAGGTGTATGTTGGCTAAATATAGGAGGACTATGCCTGAGAGTATAAATCCGTGGACTAAGATGGTGGGCTCGAGCCACCCCACAGCAGTCACAATAATCCCACTCAAAACAATTGCCATCAAGACAAAAATACTAAAACGATGCCTAATATAAAATGCATGTCTCGCTGTATAGGCTTTAGCAATAAAAAAGCCATCAAACCACCTATCAGCAGCATAGATTAGCCACACTGTACTAAATAAAAGCACAACATGGAGTGGTCGAAGCGCTACTTGAAAACTATCAGCTATCAAGGCTTGCCACAAAACAGCAACAACAGGTGCATCGAGTGAAAGCACCGTTAACCATGCCCACCAAGATATTCTAGGCATTATAGGCACTGAAGACGCTGTAGGCACTGAAGACGCTGTGTTTTTCAAAAAATGTTGTGGGGTCTTGGAATTTAAAAGGCTAAAGAAATCTTTGCTGGAATTCAAACTCATACTAAACTCATAGATTCAAATAGATTTAAACTCACTATAAGTTACGCTAGGTCTTCACACTTGTTTCTTTCAAGAGGTGATTGTCTTTACAAATCGCTCAAGCTTACATGCGCTCTAAAAGCTTACATGCGTTCTAAAACCTTACGTGCGCTCTAAAATCTTACGTGCGTTCTAAAACCTTACAAATAGTCAAACACTTTCACTATTTTCACCAAAACAGCTCAAAATGCATATACCGCAACAACTATCATCTGCAAATAGTTTCTAGACAAATATTTGTAAGGGTCTGAAATCGCCATTATTAGTATCTTAGCTAAGGTCACAAATATCAATCGTGATATGAAGTAGTAGTAGTAAATTAATTTTTGAAGACATCCCTACATTTTCGTGTTCAAGAATATAGGTCTGGTCTGGTGTATATTAATCTACATTCAACCATGCCTTTTATGGCTATAAACCTAAGTAGAGTACTCACCAACTTTGTTTTGTAGTTTAGTATTTACTGATTCTCAAAGTTGTTATTTGTGAAGCAAATAATTTATGTAGGAGAAGTATGTTAAAACGTAAACTATCACCACAAACACTTGCTGTACTTAAGTACATGCTCGACAACCCAAAAGGGGACTTTTACGGGCTCGAGCTCATTGAAGCTCTGGGACAACCAGCAGGCACAATCTATCCAATCCTCATGCGTTTAGAAGATATCGGCTGGATTCAAGGCGAGTGGGAAAGCTATGAACGAAAAGACAAAGGTCGTCGCCGTCGTCGCTACTATACCCTGACTAAAGACGGTAAAAAAGATGGCAAGAAGTACCTCGCAAATGGTATTAAAGAACTCAGTAAGCTTGGTCTCTTAACACCACCTAAGAAATAGTATACAAAACGAAATTTTAAAGTAGCAAAAGCTCTAACAGTAGTAATCTTGTTAGAGCTTTTGCTTTTGTTATACTAAACTGAAAGATGAATGTCATAAAGATATAGTCGCAAAGATTGCGAAATAACCGAAGGATAAAGGCTTGAAAACCTTGTGTATTGACTGGGATTATGACATTTATGATTCACTTCGGTATTATTCACAATACAGCAAGTCTCAGAGTATTTTGTATCTCAGTTCATGAACAAATTATTCAATATGGGCACGTCCTAAATTAAAACTATATTGCGATAAGCTTTAACGTTTTACTAAAGACCAGTCCCAAAGAAGATGCAGAGTAATCAACTTAAATCTATTTTTAGAAAGTGCAGACTTGTTTTGGGGCAGGTCCATCATACTCAGCTAAGAGTTTAAAACCTCTTTAGGCTATCGTTAAAGCACTCTATAGTGAATGCTAAGTTTCACTAAAAGATTCGTTAACACATTCTTTACAGCAGACTTCAAATAACACTTTCTAACTCTAAAATAAGTGCCTATATGTAAAGATGCCAAAGCATAAGCACTTACAGTTTAAAATTTTGGATAATGAAACAACCTTTGCTAATACCTAATGATAACGAATTAACCTAATATCTAAGCCTAAAAACATAATGATATTTATAATTATTGCCTAACTTAAAAATGCTTTTTCCATTCACAAACAATCCATCAACTTTTCAGTAATGATTTGCTATTAGAAATATACGCTGCACCCCTTAAACTCTAATTTGTCTTGGTTGGGGGTTAAGGAGCGCAATACAATGAAACATAGGTTATATATGGGAGTCCTACTGCTCTTGCTGTCTATTTTTAGCACAGCAGTTGCACAGCAGACTTACCAAGCTATCGTTGTTGGCGACCAACTTAG
>CALGZD010000119.1 GCA_937934635.1 uncultured Deinococcales bacterium | reverse complement strand
GAAGCAGGGAAAGTTAGCTTTAATCCATACCGTGTGCCGATGACACGCTGTGAAATGGCGAGTGTTTATGTGCGTCCAGAACACAAAATGGGTACAGAGGGAGTGCTCGAGCTCCTTCACAGCTTCTACCAAAACGAGCCTCTCATAATCGTTCAAGACGCCCTGCCTCAAAGCAAAGCAGTTGCAGGAACAGACCGTGTAATTATCTCCGCCAAAGTAGACGAGCGTACGGGTCATATTGTTGTGCTATCAACTCTGGATAATATGGGTAAAGGTGCTGCTGGTCAAGCAGTACAAAACTTTAATATTATGCACAACTTTGATGAACATTTAGGACTCACTCTACAGGCGGTTTGGCCGTGAAATTTCCAGTTGGTTTTCAGGGGGTTGGGGCAGCAGCAGGTATGAAATCATCAGGGACACCTGATTTAGCCGTGATTTTCTCACGCTACAACCTGAACTGGGCCATGACAACCACACAAAATGCGCTGAAAGCGCCATTTATCTTGCGTAACCGTTCTCGTTATAGTTCAGAACAACCTATTCGGGCTATTGGCATTAATAGTGGTATTGCAAATTGCTTAACAGGCGATCAAGGCTTTATTGATAATGATGACTTTGTAGCTGCGGTCGGTGGTATACTAAACTTACGTGCACAGGACATATTGACAGCTAGTACGGGCGTGATAGGTGAACCTTTACCTGTAGAAAAAATCCGTCAAGCATTGCCAGATTTAGCCACAAAAATGTCTGTGGATGTGGGCTCTGTCGCCCAAGCCATCCTTACAACTGACAGTTGCACAAAGCAAGTTGCTACTAACTTGCGTAGCGGCGCGCGTATTGTAGGCATCGCAAAAGGATCAGGACAAGTACATCCAAATATGGCAACAATGCTCGCTTTTGTCATGACAGATGCTAATATTCCACAACACCGTTTGCGTGAACTATGGCCAACCATTGTTAATGGCACTTTTAATCAAATCAGTATTGATGGAGACACCTCGCCAAATGATTCTGCAATCCTCATGTCCTCGGCTCGTCAACATGCCGAAGAAGATGAATTTGAAGAAGCTTTGGTGCGGATTTGCGAAAAGCTATCACAAAAGATAGCGCAAGATGGGGAAGGCTCGAGCAAACTCTTAACCGTCAACATACGCAATGCACGTAGTCCAGAAGATGCCAGAAAAGCAGCTCGCAGCGTGGTAGAAAGCTCGCTTGTAAAAGCCGCTATCTATGGTAACGACCCACACTGGGGGCGTATCCTCAGTGCAATCGGTGCTGCAAATTTGGTTTACAGCTTTGCTAATGTCTCGGTTAAAGTGCAAGGTATACAGGTTTACAACGGTGCACCAACTGATGCCGATGTCGAACAAGTTTCAGCAAAAATGGCAAAAGACGAAGTCATTATCGATATTGATTTTAATGGTGGCGCATCTCACAGCACAGCTTGGGGTTGTGATTTAACACCACAGTACGTACGCATCAATTCAGATTTTCATACCTAATACATTACGTCAACTCTTAGAAAATGGATAAAAAATATGCGACCAATCTCCCTACCGAAATCAAACAGTGGCTTCAATAGTGGCTTCAATAAGGGTTTCACACTCATCGAGTTACTCATTGTTATTGCAATCATTGGTATCTTAGCAGCAGTTCTCATACCAAACCTACTTAGTGCTCGAAAACGCGCTTTTGATACGGCCGTACAAGGCTATTTACGACAAGTTGCTATTCAAGCAGAGGCGTATTACATAGATAATAATCAATATCCGCCTGATTTTAATGCTCTAGCTACAACTGATTATGACATTGATCCCAATCCCCAAAATCTAACACTTGGCGTTGCTACGTCTGGTGACACAGCGACTTACCTATTTTGTGCAAAACATGACGCTAGTGACAATGTTTATGAAGCTTCACCAGATGGGGATATTCAGTTAGATACTGGTAGTTGTCCGTAAAAAGCCTTTCAATCCAATTTAGGGCATAACAAATCGCTACTCTAGTCAATTTTTGGACGCTTTACCAGATTTCGTGTGGCGATGCAGATGTTTGTGAAAACCACACAATGCGATATGTCTGTGAAAACCACACAATGCGATATGTCTGTGAAAACCACACAATGCGAGTAGGAACGAACTCATTTAGCATGGGTTAATATTACGTGGAAACGCTAATTGAACCAGTACACACGAAATCGGAAACCTTGGATTTTTGTAGTGTGCTCTACTACCAGATGCTAAAAAATAGGGTCATACGTTTTTTAGCTGAGCCTCATATTGCTCCATATTGCTTGAGAATTAAGTAAAAGTCGTATGACTGCAAATTTCTGGAAGGCTCTATTATGTGTCTTTTGCGTCTAGAACGCACTTTCTGTGCATTGAGGATTTGAGATTATAATCCGATACTGCACAAGCTGCCATGTTCTGAGTTTTTATGATATTTGCGTCTGTGACAGTACTCTTGAGGTTTTCATTCACGCCTACATAGTACGCTTTATA
>CALGZD010000118.1 GCA_937934635.1 uncultured Deinococcales bacterium | reverse complement strand
ATCACCACCAATACGTGCAACAACATCACCTTTCCTTACTGAATGTTTAAGACGTTTTGCAACATTGACTAGTACTTCATCACCAACAACATGGCTATAGGTATCATTAATAGGTTTGAAATTATCTAAGTCAATAATGAATAATGCGGATTGTTTGTTTTGTTGTTCCGTTTTAAGTTTTAAACGGTCTACCTTGTTAATAAATGCTCTACGGTTTAACAAACCCGTTAAAGAGTCTGTAGTTGCTCTGCGTTGCAATTTCTTCAAAGGTTTCCTTAGTAGGAAACTTAGTAAAAGGGCTAGTAGGCTAAATAAAAGCCACAGCAATACCATCGATGTAATATTGCTTTTATAATACCTTTCTATGTTTTTGCTGTAAACTGCTTTGGGTGCATATACCCCTAATAACCAAGGTTGGCTTGACAATGTTGTAACCCTTTTAAAAAGACTCAAATAACTTGTGTCAGCAATTGGTATTTCAGTAATTTCGCCAAGCATAATTTGTTGACTGTTTTGAGGAGCTAAAAACTTTTCTCTATAATCAATTTCAAAAAATGGAAGTAAGCTTCTAGCATTTTCTGAATTTTTTGGTTTAGCTATTACTTGACCATTTGGTGAGATTAATAGAGGATAGCTTTGATACTCAGAAAGTGTAAATTGCTCAAGATAACTTGATAAGGTTTCAAGTTCAACATCTACACCTATGACACCTAACAATTGCTGGTTTTTATCTCTAACTGCAATAGCCGCGGTAACACCAGATTTTTGTGATGTAAAAAAAGTATAGGGCTCAGTCCAGATAGTAGCAGTTGATTCAATAGCCTTTTGATACCAAGGACGTTCAATAGGCGTATAACCGTCTTGGTTGTCCAAATAGCTGTTGAGCTGCTCACCGTCTAAATTTTGTGTTTCAAAGTAAACTTGTCTTGTGGGTTGTGTTTGGATGATTTTGGTCTTGTAGCCTTTATCTTCACGTTTTACAAAGATAAAAGAGCCGTTGGGTCTACCAAAAAAAGCACCAGAAAAGCTAGCATTGCGTTCTAATTGTCGAACAAAGTACAGTTGCAATTGTTTGTCGTCAAGATAGTCTAGTTGACCATCAAAAACTAGGTCATGACTTGATTCCACCACACTTTGGGCTGGCTTGAAAAAACCTTCTAAGTAATTGGAAATGTTATTTGTGACTAGGGTCATCATTTCAAGGTTATGTGTTTGAACAACATTATGACCTTGATTAAAAAAGGTGCTATTGATTTTTAAGCCGTATAATATGATGAGCACAGTGAAGCATTGCAGTATGAGGAAGACTAAGACTACACAGTCTCTATAAATATTGCGGTTCAAGGTTCTTTCTCTATTCTGCAGGGGCAGTTTAATAGATTGTATATTTTATTAATTGTGGTAGGGGGTTAGTGAATTTACTCAATATCGTTATGTAAATCCTTCGTAATATGTCTAGCTTAAACAGATTAACATCACAAGAAAATGATTGTGTTTCATAGTAACTTACCTCGTATAGATAGCAGTTACAAAAAATAGTCTATCTAACAGCTAGAGAAGTTTTCGCTACACCGTTATTGAAGGCATAGCAGCACCAATGTGAGTTTAGATAGTTATCAATGCTGTGCGTATTATTTGCGTATTATTGATGCACATGCCAAGACATAGTTCATTTTTAGGATGCTGTGTGAAATCTAAATCGCTGTGTGAAATCTAAATCAAAGTACTGCTAGAAGAATAGTAAGTGTAATCACGCTCAGAAGCGTCGAAAACAAAACCGATGTCGTCACAAAATTCGGCTCAACATCATACTCAAGTGCAATAATCGAAGTCAAAACAGCTACGGGCATACTTGCTTGTATGATTCCTGTATTTAGTGTGAGTTCTGAAAGCGGAAAGAACCTACCAATAACAATTGCTAGCAGACCACCAGCAATAAGTCTGACTAGTGAAGCTAGTATTACATCTGTACTAATGGTTATTTTTGGTATGTTGCGTAGCTGTACGCCTAATGTAAAGAGCATGGTAGGAACCATAGCATCTCCTAAGAGTGTTGTTACTCTATCGACCATAAGTGGGACAGGTACGTTGCCCCAATTCACTAAAAGTGCTGGCACAAGTGCAACCAGTGCAGGTGTTTTGAGTACCTCGACTAAAGCAGTTAGGTTATTACCTTTGTAAAGGTTAGCGATACCAACATTGCAGATGAAACCAAGCGTCATCATGATTAAAAAGTACATAGTGGCATCTGCTAGGGCAATTTCACCAAGCTTAAAGCTGATGATAGGCAAGCCAAAGTTACCAACATTTGGAAAGGTAGCAATGAGTATATAGGCTGCTGTGACCATAGCACTACGTTTGAGTAGTTTAGCTACACCATAGGCAACCCCACCAACTAGCAGAATTACGATAGTCATAAAAGCTATCATTTGAGCAATAAGCCCAACATCTACCTTGGCAGTACTGATGATGCTAAATACAAAAGCAGGTATAAACACATAGTAGGCAGTACGGCTCAGCGTACGAGCTTCTAACTGCAAAGGTTTGCCAGCAAAGTAACCGATTAACACAACTACAAAAACAGGTGTGATGACATTAAAAAAAATGGGCAGTAGTTCGTTAATCATTTTATATCTCTATAGTATATTTCGTTGGTAACTAGATTCTCCAGCTACATAGACTTCTTTTATACAATCTTCTCTAGCTAAGGTAAATAGGCTACTCAGCGCAGCTTCTTCGTTTGGACTGTGCTTGAGTGCTTGGCTTAGTGTGCTATCTTTGGGTGCTTCAATAATTACTAAATCAGCTCGTTTACCCTTTTGTAAATCCCCAAGTTGATTATCTAAACCCAGTGCTTCTGCACCAGCTTTTGTTGCTAAATAAAGTAGCTCACTACTGTTGAGTCTGTAACCGTCTTCTTTGAGCATCTGCATTTGGTAAGCCATCAACCCCTCTTTGAAAAGGCTAAAACCAGTACCGCCACCAACATCTGAGCCAAGACCCAAACGTACTTTGTGTTCTAGATGTCTTCGCATATCAAACAGACCGCTGCCTATAAACATGTTGCTACTTGGGCAGTGTGCTATGGCTGCTTCTGCTTTAGCAAGTCTAATTAACGCATCATCTGAAACATGGACGTTATGTGCCAGCACAGAACGTTTACCAATCAGGTTATAGCGTTCATAGGTTGCTAAATAATCTTCTGCCCATGGGAAAAGCTCTTTAACAAAGGCTATTTCGCTAGGGTTTTCGTTGATGTGAGTATGGAAGTAAACATCTGGATGTTCTGCCATGAGTGTGCCACAGACTTCTAAAAGTGCATCTGAGCAAGTTACAGAAAAACGTGGCATGACTGCGTAGCGAAGTGTATTTTTCCCGTGCCATTTTTCAATGAGAGTTTTGTTTTCTTGATAGGCTTTTTCAGGTGTTGTTTTTAGGCTATCAGGAATGTTTTGGTCAGAGGTTACTAGTCCACTGATGATGTTTAAGTTGAGGCTTTGAGCCTCTTCAAAAAGAACGTTCTGTGCATTTAGAAAGTGTGCGCCAAAGACCATAGCTGTAGTTGTGCCATTGCGGAGCATAGTCTGAAGGAAGGTTTGAGCGGTTTCTTTTGCATAAGTTGCATCTGCTAAGCGAGATTCTTCGGGGAAGGTCCGCTTTTCTAACCAGTCCAGCAGTTCCATACCCATTGCCCCAATGACTGCTATTTGCGGGAAATGCACATGGCAATCAACAAAGCCAGGCAGGATAAAGGCATTAGGATGATGCTTTTCAGGTACGTCTGGAAATTGTGCTTTTACATCTTTGTAGTTACCAGATGCTTGAATAGCGCCTTTATCAATAACAACTGCACCATCGCTATAACTATGCAATGCGTCCGTACCGTTTTCGAATGGGCTTTCAGGTGTGTGCAGAAGATGGGCACGAATCAGTTGAGGCATGTTAGTGAATATCCTACCTTTTGTTATGGGGAGAAACGTCATAGGGAGAAATCTAGAACCATTCTTGTCCTCTGCTCGTCCTCTACTTGTTCTCTACTCGTCCTCTGCTTGTTCTCTGTTAGGGGTTTTTTAGATGCTAAATTTAAGGTTTAGCTTAGGTTTCACTAGGCTTTCACTAGGCTTTTAGTATGAGATTTTTCTCCGTTTTTCGTCTTGACATCCCAATAAAATAAGCCTTAAACTTAACTTTGCCGTTTGGGGCTGTGGCGCAGTTGGGAGCGCGTCTGAATGGCATTCAGAAGGTCAGGGGTTCGATTCCCCTCAGCTCCACCACAATTAATTGTATTAATGGACTGTAAGAGGCGTTAATCCTTACAAGTTCGATTATTTTATTGAATATATTTTAAGTATATAAGGTTATTAGCAAGGGCTATTACAACCTTGGAGGTAAAAGAGCATGTTTGCAGTTGTTGAATCAGGTGGTAATCAATACAAAGTAGCACAAGGCGACGTGCTCAAGGTTGAACTTTTAAAGGCTGAGCCTGGTGATATTGTTGACTTACCAGTAATGATGGTTGGTGGAGACAGTGTAGCTGTTGGCACACCTTTAGTAGATGGCGCTAGTGTTAAAGCTGAAGTTGTAAAACACTTCAAAGGCGAAAAAATCCGCATTTTGCGCTATAAGGCAAAAAATAACTCTCGTGTACGTAAAGGTCACCGCCAAACCTACACAGAGCTAAAAGTTAAAGAAATTCTTGTTTAAAAAAACAATTAGCGAGGTTTAGATAATGGCACATAAAAAAGGTGTAGGTAGTTCAAAGAACGGGCGCGATAGTAATCCTAAGTATTTAGGTGTTAAGCGTTTTGAAGGTCAGCTAATTAATGCAGGTACTATCATCGTTCGTCAGCGTGGTACAAAATTCAAGCCAGGTGCAAATGTAGGTCAAGGTAAAGACTTCACGCTCTTTGCACTAAAAACTGGTTACGTTCAGTTTGCTAGTAAAGGTGCACACGGTCGTTTCATCAGTGTAGATCCTGTTGAAACTGCAATCGCTGCTGACTGAGCGTTACGCATATAGAAAGTTAGGCGTCTTGGCGTGAAGCTAAGGCGTCATTTTTTTTGGAGCTAGATTTTTTGGAGATAGAGAGTAATGGCTTTCCGAGACATAATCACAATAGTTATACAAGCAGGTAAGGGTGGCGATGGTTGTATGTCCATGCGTCGGCTCAAATACATCCCTAAAGGTGGACCTGATGGTGGCGAAGGTGGACGTGGTGGCAGTGTTTACCTTGAGGCAATCACTGATGTAACGTCACTAGATCGCTTAGTAGGAAAACGTGTCTTTAAAGCTAAATCTGGTGATAATGGTTCAGGTCGAAACAAAAATGGCCGCAAAGCAGATGACATCACCATTTATGTGCCTGTGGGTACGATTGCTAGAGATTCTGACACAGGTGAGTTGCTTGCAGACTTAATTGAAGTGGGTGAGCGGGTCTGTGTTGCTAAAGGTGGTGTAGGTGGTCGGGGAAATGCATCTTTTGCGACATCGAGACGGCAAATGCCACGTTTTGCAGAATATGGTACATCTGGCGATAAGCGAAGGTTAGTACTAGAACTTCGTTCTATTGCAGATGTTGGTCTTGTTGGCTATCCGAATGCTGGTAAGTCTAGTTTGCTTGCTTCTTTATCAAATGCGACGCCTGAAATTGCTTCTTATCCATTTACAACATTGACACCAAACTTGGGTGTTATTGAGCAAAATATGCAGCGGTTTACCCTAGCGGATATTCCTGGAATTATTGATGGGGCTAGTGAAGGTAAAGGACTAGGCTTCGAGTTTTTACGACATATATCTCGGACACGTTTACTTGCTTATGTGTTGGATATAGCTGAAGAACCTGCTGAAAACCTCAAAGCACTACAAAAAGAAGTTGAAAACTATGACCCGCATTTGTTTGCTAAGCAGGGCATTATCATCTTAAACAAAATCGATTTGGCAGAAGCAGAAGAGGTTGAGGAAATAGTGGATGAACTGAGTAGTTTTGGTTTGCCGATAGTCGCTATTTCTACGCAAGAAGGTACAGGTTTGGAAGATCTCAAAACACTTGTATTTGACCTGTTACCAGAAGTTGCACCACTGGAGCCTATGCCAAAAGAAGTCGTCGAAGTCAAGGTTGAACCAATCAAAGTGGTTAAGGTTGAATCTGAAGAGCAAGGCTATGACAATGAAGACAATGAAGAAGACGGTGAAGATGATGACGCAAGTTCTTCTTGGTTAGTGACTGGCGAAGAAGTTGAACGTGTGATTTCTCGTTTTGATACCCGCAACGCTGACGCTGTGTCTTACCTCCACCACCACTTTATGAGTTTAGGGGTGAATAAGCTTCTTAAGCGTGCTGGTGCTAAAAATGGTGATGATGTGATTATTGCTGAGTCTGTTTTTGAGTATTTTGATGAAGAAGGTCATCGATAAGAGCTTACTTATAGCAGTTCCACGATTCACTGCTACAGCAGTGAATCGGCGAGCTTCGTAACGAGTAAGAATTAACTCACTTAGTGTGTACAGTTGTTATGTGGAAACGCTATTAATAGTGACAAGATGCTATAAGTGAGTAAGATTCTATAAGTGAGTAAGATGTATAGTGAATACTTGCTAGATTGTACCCCTAATAACTAGGGTGAGAACTATAGAGGAAATTCAATAACCCAACCAAAGTGTTTTTGTTTTCTTACACGACACCTTGATTAATTAAGTTATTGCAGTTATCAAGATAGTAATGTAAACTAATGTTTAAGAGTTTTGTGCTTTTCTAGCATTAGAATCTTTTTGGTAGTTGAGTACGGGCTCGAGCACAGGTTTTAAATTTACTAACTTTAGAACCTGAAAAATCGTTTGTGAGTCCCCTAGTATAAAAACTCATACAACGAATATGAAGTAGTAGTAAACTCGGATTTATAGAGAGGTTGGGCTACGT
>CALGZD010000117.1 GCA_937934635.1 uncultured Deinococcales bacterium | reverse complement strand
ATAGATAGTGGGTAGCTAGATAGCTGCTTGAAAATACTTAAAATTTAAGGCATAATAATACATATGCCTAATATCACTAATCTTCCCAATGAGGATGTTGAAAGACAGCTAGCAGAAAGACAGTTAGCAGAAGGTGCAGCTTTACAGGATAAAGCGCTAGAAGCTAAAGCACCAAAAGGTCGTTCAACCCGAGGGCGAGCCGCCACCCTCAATCCTAAAAATCGCTTTGAACTTCTTGAAGTCAGCGATAATTGGGAAGATTATAATGATATCCCTGAAGATGAGCGTAAACTTCCGACGCAGCTTTATAAAGACACCTCTCAAACAATCATTACTAGTAATAACAGTCCAGATATACCGTTTTCGAAGAGCTTAAATCCATACCGTGGATGTGAGCATGGCTGTATCTATTGCTATGCTCGCCAGACGCATGAATATTTGGGGTTTAGCTTAGGTGTAGATTTCGAAACCAAGATTATGGTCAAAGAAGACGCTGCTGAGCTGCTTCGAAAGGAGCTTTCCAAAAAAAGTTGGGAACCACAACCGCTGATGTTTGCTGGCGTCACCGACATCTATCAGCCAATTGAGCGCAAGCTAAAGATAACGCGTCAGTGCTTAGAAGTTTTAGCAGACTTTAAAAATCCTGTTGCTATTGTGACCAAAAACCATCTTATAACTAGAGATATAGATGTTTTACAAAAGTTGGCAGACTTTAGTGGTATTTCGGTCGCCATAAGCATAACAACGCTCAATGATGATTTACGTAAAGTCATGGAGCCACGGACAAGTCCACCCAAAAAGCGTTTAGAAGCAATCAAGTTGCTCAATGAAGCTGGTATTCGTGTAGGAGTAATGACTGCTCCGATTATTCCGGGCTTGACCGACCACGAAATTCCTGATTTGCTAGATGCCGCTGCTGAAGCTGGTGCACAGTTTGCTGGTTATAACATCGTTCATTTACCTTTTGGAACCAAAGAGCTTTTTGTAGATTGGTTAGAAACTAATTTTCCTGAACGTGCAGAAAAAGTTATAAACCGCATTAAGGCAATGCGAGGAGGTAAGTTGAACGACCCTCGTTTTGGTTATCGTATGCGTGGTGAAGGTGTATTTGCTGAACAAATTAAGCAAATGTATAAGGCTGCTAAGCGTAAGACAGGCTTAGACTCTAAGCTAGATGATAAACCAAGATTTAAACTATCTACTGAACACTTTAAAGTACCAGGTAGTGTGACACAGCCTGGATTATTTGACGGTCTCAGTTAGGACAATAAACCCCCTACTTTTGTTGTGCTTTTCTAAGTCAATACGCTATATTTCTACTTAAGCTTATGATAATCTTAGTACGTAAATGGAACTTGGCTTATTTTCAACACTTTTTAGGGCAATTCGCTTTGACCCTACTGTTTTTAGAGATATTCAGCTTGCTACCAATGGCTTTTCAATATCTCTAATTATTGTCTTGCTTGCTGGATTATCTGAGGCTTTAGGGCAATCAGTTGTGCTCTTTGCTAACAAAGTTAAGCCAAGACGCTTTATTGCGAGTTTGCTTGTTTCAGGTGTCATATTTGCAGTTGTCGTAGTGTGCTGGACTTTATCTATTTGGCTCATTAACAGTATTTTGTTAGGTCATGGAGACGTTGCGAGTTTTGCAGATACCTTTCGAGTGGTAGGGCTTGGTTATAGCCCACTGATATTAGGCTTTTTTATATTGCTTCCCTTTTTAGGTGGACCAATCGCTGCGCTACTAGCTGCTTGGAGTTTTATCCTTGTTTTATTTGGCTTGCGCTATGCTTTCGATTTTTCTTTAATGGAGGCTGCTTATGCAAGTGTATTTGGTTGGTTGCTCTACATCGTCATAAAAAATACGATTGGCTATCCGTTGACTGCTGCTTTTCGTTCGTTGAAGCGCAGGACCGCTGGTACGCCTTTACAAAAAGATTTAAGAGAACTCTTCTTTCGGAAAAATACAAAATCATGATTGCTTTAGGTACTACTTTAGTTATTCTTGTTTTGGCATTTCTTTTAGCTGCTTCTATCAGCCCCTTTGAAACGTTGGGCTGGTGGGCGGGTTGGTATGGCGATAGGGATGACGAGCAAAGTCTAGAAGATGCCTTTAAGCAGGGTGGTGCGGAAATCTTAGTAGAGCCTTCGCAGAAGAGCCATTTTGTTGTTTTTCTAACAGGTGTTCATAGTGTCTCTGGTAATACCTATGCAGGGCGTGAAATTAATTTACTTTCTCATTTAGAAAAGCATTTAGATGATTGTGAAATCTTTGAGGTTTTCCCCTATGCTGTGACCAATAGAGCACTAACTGGCGAGAGAGTGTTTGGTGCTTTTTGGCGCTGGGCTTATAACCGAAAACGTCGGGGGCAGTGGATTCTTGGCACGATTATTAATATGCGAAATATATTTCAGGTTGGCATAGCAGCGGACAAACGCTATGGTCCTATGTATAACCAAGGCTCTGCTGAAATGATTCTGCGTGGCTTACGTGAAAATGGTTATCAATCAGGTTCTGGTGTACCTGTGACTTTGATTGGTTATAGCGGTGGTGGAAGCATTGCTTCAGGTGCTGCTCCTTTTGTAAAGAGTCAGATTCAAGCACCTGTTGTTGTGATTTCACTTGGTGGTGCAATTTTTTCACATGATGGTTTGTTACGGATAGACAAGCTTTATCATCTTATTGGCAATGATTTCCTGCATAAATTTACGAATATTGTTTTTCCAATGCGCTGGAAAATTTTTGCTTATTCAGCATGGAATAGAGCAATGCGTCGAGGACTTATCGTACTTTATGATTTGGGTCCAGCTACGCACACGGGTAAAGGTGGTTACTTAGATAGCAAGAGTTTTTTACAAGATGGTCGTAGCTATTTTCAACAAACTGTGGATGCTCTTGTGACGATCATTGGTGTTAGCTCACAGAGTGAAATTGACTGATATATAGTTTGTCACTATACAGTTTGCTGCTATATAGGTTGTTGTAATAGGTTTACAGCTTAGTAGTTGATGCTCTAATAGTATACAAAGCAGTCTGACTCTAATGGATTCTGAGTCCGATGGGTATACACTTCAATAAATCTTGATAAGGGGGACTTTCACAAGATTCCCCACTTATTAAGGGGGGGGATTGCTTTAAGAAATGATTGGTTGTCAGAGAGTGGACTCAAAAAACGTTAGAATGAGAAAGCAGTATAGAAGTTCATTCGTCATGGTCTGGTAATAAGCTTTCAATC